>CAYMWC010000392.1:0-3612 GCA_964393695.1 uncultured Pleurocapsa sp. | reverse complement strand
TAAATTTTAGTAATTTCAGTCATCTCAATTAATTATTATTCTTAATAGCGATCGCTCTGTAGTCTGGAGATATTTGTACTTCTTCAATGGTACTTAAATATGGACTAGCAAAGGCAATTCTTCCAGGTTTGCTATCATTATTCATCCATAACACTTGAAACAACTTTTCTTTAGTTACTAGTTTTTTAACGGCTGACATAATACCACCCGTAGTAGTTTTAGCGGTAATAAATCCGTCACTGTAACAAAACGCGCTGAGTTCGGCATAAATAGATTCTCCAGGTTCGAGAGTAATTTCTACGCTTTTGTTGTTATCGGTGTAGAGAGCATTATTAGAAAATTGTGTTTGTTAATCTGAAAATTTATACCTCGTCAAAAGCCCTAAAATAATAACTAAAGATATCAGTTGAACAAAGATAAATAAATGGAAGCCATTGCAATTCCCAAAGGATTTAGAGTAACTCTAGAACAATTTGACCAACTAGCACAAGCAGAACAACTAGCGCGAATGGAGTTAACTAAAGATGGAGAATTACTTGTTATGAGTCCCACAGGAGGAACAGCAGGTAGAAAAAATCGTCGTTTGACGCAGCAAATCGGAAATTGGACGGATCGAGAGGGTACAGGAGAAGCTTTTGATTCTTCCACTATTTTTGTACTACCTAATGGCGCGAGAAGAAGTCCTGATGTTAGCTGGATTAAACTAGAACGGTGGAATCAATTAACCCAAGCACAACAAGATGGTTTTCCTCCTATTACTCCTGATTTTGTCATTGAATTAGTAAGTCCAAGCGATCTTAAAAATCAGCGATATGAAGACTTACAGGCAAAGATGCAGGAATATTTAGATAATGGCGTTCGACTTGGTTGGTTAATCGAACTTGAAGCGAAAACGGTTGAAATATATAGAGTTGGGCAACAGGTAGAGATTGTCAATAATCCTCAAACTCTATCAGGAGAAGATGTTTTACCTGGATTTATTTTAGATTTGAGTGAAATTTTTTGATTTTAGGGAATAATGTCGGCAAAATTACTACAAATAGAGGATTTATTTAACCTCGAACAGATCGGACGCTATTTTGGTGGGGCGTTTAGTTTTTCACCCGATGGTAAAACATTAGCTTATGTAATCCAAAGAGCTAAAGTAACTACTAAAAATCACAAGCAAGATTTTCTTTTAGACAACGATCGCGCCGATATTTGGTTAGTCGATTTAGCAACTTCCAAACCAATTAATCTTACCAAAGGAGCAGCAGAAGATGTTGGTTATTGGTCGCCTGTTTGGTCGCCCGATGGAGAACGTTTAGCGATGTTATCGACCAAGGGAGACAATGTTACTCTTTGGGTGTGGACAAAAACTACGGGGAATTTACAGCAACTTACTCACAGAGGAATTACTTGGGAAGATATTTTCTATCCTCCTTATGCTTGGATTTCCAATGAGGAAATTATCTGTACTGTTTTGCCAGAGTCCGAAAAACCCTGGGGGATGGTTATTGAACAAGATGCACCGCAAAAAGCATGGCAAGGCTCGCAAATAGCAAACAAAGGAGAAGAAACAACTGTTAGTGTTTTACAAAGTGGTGTTGCTGTAGATTTAGCCAAGCGCGACCGCAAATTGACTATAGTAGTGAATGTAGCAAATCTTACTACGAAAACTATTTTAGAGGGCAATACCCAAGAATATATTTTTTCACCCAATAAGTACTGGCTGGCTTGTCTAGAAACTTTAGATATTCGACAACCACAGGCAAATTTACCCCTCTATTTGGAAACTGGTGAAAGATATGCCGTTAAAGTTATTTCTTTACAAAACCAAGAACAAAAAAGACTAGAAGTAAGTAAAGATGTATTGGCTGGTTCTTTGTGTTGGTCACCAAATAGCAACAAACTGGCTTTTATCGGTTATGCTCAAGAGCGAAACTGTCCGCCACAGATTTATATCTATGATTGTCAAGATGATACATTCCAAACTTGGGGTAGTAAAAAACTTAATGCTGCACCTTTAATCAGAAATAAACCTCATTTGCTGTGGTCAGCAGAAGGTAAATTATTGGTTTATGCAGCACAAACCGAAAAAGCACAACCCACTCCTCAAGATCGCTATGATTGGTGGTTAGTCGCATCTGATGGAGAAGAATGTTGCTTAACTGCCGAAATGAAGACACCGCCAACAGAATTATTAGCAGAAGTAGGAAGTAAATCCTTTGTTGGATTGGCTGAGGGAAATTTATGGCGCATCAGTAGCGATCGCAATGAGGTAAAAAATATTACCATCACTGAACTAGAAGCGAAGTTAACCGCAGTTGTTTACCCAGGAAATTCTGGCAGAGGCGACACTCAAGTAGTTTCCACTAGACAAGAATTTGCTCGGATTATTGTAAGTGGTGAAGTAGAAGAAGCAGAATTTTATCACATTGATTTGGTAAACAATACCTGGAAACTTTTAGAAAAACCAGCACCAAAAGTCCAAATAGCAGCATACGAATCCCAAACCGATACAGTAATTTTTACTGCTAACAATGACACGGGTACTTATATCTGGTCTTCATGTAATTCTCAAAGTGAGTGTCTTTTAGAAACCAATACCTTTCTCCGTGAAATTATCCCAGGTCAATTGCGACAAATTGACTATATCAGCTTAGATGGAGAAAAGCTTAAAGCACAACTTATTTTACCGCCAGATTACAATTCAGAACGCACTTATCCTGTAATAACTTGGGTTTATCCAGGTTGGGTCGTTAGTCCTACTCCTCATTTTTCCCACGAACTCAATTTTCTCAACCCCTTTAATTTACAATTAGCAGCAGCACGAGGTTATGTAGTTCTCGAACCCAGTATTCCCCTTAGCCCAGAAGGAGAAGCAGATGACCCGATGCTAAAATTACTCAATGGAGTATTACCCGCAGTAGAAAAAGCGATCGCTCTTGGTATTGCCGATCCAGAACGACTTTATTTAATGGGACAGAGTTTTGGTGGTTATGCTGTTTATGGACTGATTACTCAAACCAATCGTTTCAAAGCAGCAGTTTCCTTAGCTGGACTTGCCAATCTAGTTAGTTTATATGGCGCATTCGATCCCAGATTTCGCTATCGGGAAAATGCCCACGAAGACTTTTTTGAAGCTACATTAATGGAATCAGGACAAGGATCAATGGGCAATCCTCCTTGGAAAGATTTAGGACGTTATTTACGTAATAGCCCGATTTTTGCAGTAGATCGGGTTCAAACTCCCTTAATGATTATTCAAGGAGATCTCGATTACGTCCCCATTCAGCAGGGAGAAGAATTCTTTGCTAGCCTTTATCGTCAAGGAAAAAGAGCCGATTTTGTGCGTTATTGGGGTGAAGGTCATGTTCTTTCCAGCCCTGCCAATATTAAGGATATGTGGGAACGTATTGTTACTTGGTTTAGTTAGTTTTCGCTCAATAATGCTAAGTAATGAAGCCTCCAGCGAGTAACTGCTTTGCGGTGTAGTCGTGGTATCTAGTTGATCACCATTAACTGATAGAAGAGATAAAGTTGTGGATGGAAAATTAGTTTTATTTAAAGGTAAACCATGAGCCACAATTTATTGCGATCGCATATATTAGGTACGCTAGTTATTTACAG
>CAYMWC010000391.1:0-3623 GCA_964393695.1 uncultured Pleurocapsa sp. | reverse complement strand
GTAAATTCAGGTAAAGGAATTCTGCCCCAACGTCCATCATAAACATCATAAGTCCAAAAAGCAGTAACAATAGCTGCGATCGCCACTAAGCCAATCAAACCGTGCAGAATTCTTAGCAAAAGTGGTTGATAAGGTTGAGAAAATTTTTTTGACATAATTCTCACTTATAGAAATCACTGATGACTGATGACTGTTCTTAGTTTCTAATCTGCACAGGCATTATTAAGTAAGTCATCTTTAATCCTCCCAGAGGGGTAAAGATAACTGGTTGATTCCATTCATTTAACTGCATTTTTATTTCTGCTGCTGGCAGTGCCTTGAGTCCATCCATCAAATATTTAATATTAAAGGCAATCTCAATATCCTCACCGATAATTTCTGCTGGTAAAGACTGTTTGGCATTGCCAATATCTTGAGCATCTGCTGAGACAACTAACTCACCTTGATCGTTATTAAGGCTAAATTTAACTAGATTATTTTTCTGTGCTAACACCGCTACTACTTCCAAGCTGCTTAATAATCTTTTACGATCTAAAATAATTTCACGGGTAAAATTGCGCGGTATCAATTGTCCATAAGCAGGATAGTTGCCAGATATTTTTGTACTAGTTAATAAGCGATCGCTTTTTTTGTCGTGAGGATCGCACAATTCAAAGTTGATCACTTGCTCATCAAAACTCACCTTGACTTTATCCGTAGCCGACGCACCACTAACAATTTTTTCTAGTTCTCGTAGTGCTTTAGCAGGTATGGTTACAGCAAATTCAGGTAAATTGATTCTAGATTCACTCTCCTCAGAATTGAGATCGGCTGCGACTACCGCCAAACGATGACTATCTGTAGCAGCAAATTCTAAAATATCGCTGGTGTCAGAGTCTCCCAAACTTTGAGTTTTTAAATGCACTCCTGTTAGAATCTGTTTAGACAATTCTGTAGATGCAGCAAATAAACACCCTCCCAACCCCGCATTCAGCGCAGAAATGGGTAATTCGATAGTTTGTTCAGCTACAATTTTTGGCAGTTCAGGAAATTCGGTTGCATCCATCCCAGTTAGTTGAAATTGACCTGAAACGGAACTAATAGTAACCACAAAGTCCGCTTCCTCATCAGGAACATCGAGAGTAATTTCCATCTCTGGCAAACGAGTTACGATGTCATTCAACAATTTTGCAGGCAGAGTGATACTACCACTTTCTATAACTTCAGCATGAAAATTAGTCTTGATACCCAAGCTACCATCAAACGCAGTAATACTAACTTTTTGGGTAGGTTCGGTTGCTTCAATCAAAACGTTGCCTAACACCGCAGGTTCAGGGCGAGAAGGAACAATACGGCTGACTAGGGAAAGATTATTTTTAAGATCGCTTTGACTGCAAACAATTTTCATTTCTTAATTAGAAGTAACAGCTATAATAAGACAATTGTACTATTGATTGATGAGTTGAGATAAACTATTAGTCTTTAGTTTTTAGTTAAAAAGATCTAAAGCAATTGTAAATCCTCTAAGCAACGACGTGTTAATTCTTCTCGCTTGTCAGCATCATCCTCGCTGCGAATATCAATATTGGTGGCAAAAAAGTAAACGTTGTCATTTTGTTCTAAATAACCTACGTACCAACCAACTCGTTGTGATTTCTCCACAGATGCAGACAATCCTACCCAGCCAGTTTTTACCCTAAGTGTATAGTCTGAAGTTGCTTCGACAATCATAATATCTTTAACAATTTCAAGCGATCGCTCGGAAAAAGGTAAGTTATTATTGTAAAAACGACGGAGAAACTCAATTTGCTCTTGAGGTGTAATGCGTAATTCTCCTTCTAACCAAAATTTATCAATATCTTCTGGACTACCGATATTACTGTTACCATAACCGACTTGATTTATCTTCTCTTGCATTCTATCGTATCCGACTCGGCGAGCTAAAACTTGATAAAACCAGACGGCTGATAGCTGAAAAGCTTCTTTCATGTTTAAATCTCGATTCCATTCTGGAATTTCTCTGGTGACACCATCCCAAGTCAAAATAGCAAGTTCATTGGGAATGACATCTGTTTCTAATGAAATTAAAGAGTTAGGAATTTTGAATGTAGATGCAGGTAAAAAAGCAGTCACGTTACGTTGGGGATTGTACTGGTAAATCCGATTTTGATTTAGATCTTGAATTAAGATAGATCCCTCTACTTCTAATTCTTGAAAGTGACGTTGAAAATCAATTTGCTGGGCTATATTTGCTGATTCTGAGATTAGCAGTTGTTGCTTTGACATTGTCAAAGCCGACTTCTCTGACTGCAAAATAATTAAGATGACGCTACCTAAAACAATTGAGAAAATAACTATCTGACGAAATATTCGATTCATACACTTAAAATGTTATGTATGTTTTGAAATCAATTTTATTATGTTAAGAGAGATAGTGTAATAATTAAATTTTAGAAAAAGTTAAAGAAGTTACATTTTTTTCAGGGCAATTTATTCGATTATTTTAAGATATGTGCTTCAAAAAGATAAAAAATACTACCATTTTACCATTTATTAACTTTTACTGTCCTATGGTAGACAAGAACTGTAACAGCAGAATTAATGAATACTTTAAAAGAGATTGTCAAACAATGTGTACAAAAATCTGATTCTAGATTTGATTTGTGGATTCATTTACTTGAGTCTTTCAAGGTTAAAAGTATGGCAGAGGTAGGGGTTTATAAAGGAGATTATGCCTCTCAAATACTGCAACACTGCGATTCAATAGAAAAATATTACATGATTGACCCTTGGCGACACTTACAAGATTGGAAGAAACCTGCAAATAAAAATAGCAATACTTTTGAAACATTTCTCCTAGAAACAAAAGAAAAAACCAGTTTTGCAGCTAATAAAACAGTAATATTACGTGGAAAAACAACAGAAGTAATAGAAAAAATCCCCGATAAGACACTGGACTTTGCTTATATTGATGGTGATCATACCTTAAAAGGAATTACGATTGATTTAATTAGCTTGTTTGACAAAATTCGAGTTGGAGGATTGATAGGAGGAGATGACTTTAGCAGATCGATTTGGCAACACACTCCTAATTATGAGCCAACTTTGATTTTTCCTTTTGCAGTATATTTTGCTGAAGCTGTAGGAGCTAAGATATATGCCCTACCTTATTCACAGTTTTTAATTGAAAAGAACGAAGTTGAATCATTTGCTTTTATAGATTTAACAGGCAAATATAATCATTTAGAACTTAAAAGCCAATTTAATCCATTTAAAATTTTGACAATCAAAATGATGGATATGTATTCCTTGATCACTAAATTGCTCAAGTAAGCGATTACGTATTCAATAATAAATATTGACGAAAAAATTGTGTAAGTTCCTGCCAAGAATCTTCTGCTGCTAACTGATTGTAGGAAGAACGTTCATGACAGAAAAATCCGTGATCAGCATCAGGATAGACTTTTAACTTGTATTCTAGATTTAGTTCTTGCAAGCGAAATTCTATTTGTTTGATGCGATCGCTTTTGATAAACGGATCTACGCCACCAAAGAACAAATAAATGGGAATAGTAATCTTGCTAATAGCTTCTAGAACACCGATTCAGTAATCGAAAACCAGAACTGATTTACTGTTGAGCGAT
>CAYMWC010000390.1:0-3624 GCA_964393695.1 uncultured Pleurocapsa sp. | reverse complement strand
TTTGCGATCGCTCTTTAATCTATGGGATTAGGGATTATGCTTTATTAAAACTTCTGTGGGACAATGCCCTCAGACGGAATGAGGTGAGTTTGCTCAATTATGGCGATTTTGAACCACTGGCAAGGGAATTGAAGATCCTGGGTAAGGGGAAAGGGACACAAACGGAGATAATTGGTTTGAGTACCTCTACTACTAACGCTTTGCTTGATTGGACTGAGGCATACAAGCACAAGAAGCAGAAAGCACCGTTGTTTGTCGCTCTAGATTTTCAGCATAAGGGACATCGGATAACTGGAGATGGGATTTATAAGCTAGTGCGTCGCTACTGCAAACAGGCGGGAATAACCAAACGGATGAGTCCCCATCGGGTTCGGCACAGTTCGATTACTGCTGCTTTGGATGCCACCGACGGTAACGTGCGGAAGGTGCAGAAGTTATCGCGTCATCGTCAGATAGATACCTTGATGATTTATGATGACAATCGGGCGAAAGACCAAGTGGAGTTGTCGGAAATGCTGTCTGGACTGACGGATTAAACAGTCATCAGTTGTCAGTTTTAGTTAGTAGTAAATTGCCTTAAGTTTTAAACTATAACTTATATGTTATATTAGTCAGATGATCTGGACTGTTGAAACTCTCAACGACACTGTAGACGCTGAACTTTCAGCTTTACCCAATGATATGAAAGCTAAGTTCGTTTGGATTAGTAATTTAATCGCCGAACATGGCTTAGAAAAAGTTGGCAAACCTTATGTTAAATACCTTGAGCAAGGTTTGTGGGAAATTAGACTTAAAGGTAGAGATAGTATCTCTCGTGCCTTATACGTCACCGCTAAACCCAAGCGTGTTGTTGTCCGAGTTTTTATCAAGAAGACACAAAAAACTCCCCGTAAGGAAATTAAACTCGCTCTATCTAGAGCTAAGGAGATTCAATCATGACGCTTATTTCTGACCTTCATCAACAATGGTTAAACGATCCTGAATATCAGGCTGCTTATGAAGCTCAACGCCCTGAATTTGAGATTGCTTCGGCTATTATTGCTGCCCGATCTTCTGCTAATTTAACCCAAAAAGAGCTAGCCGAACTTATGTCCACTAAACAATCTTTAATTGCTCGACTCGAAGCTGGCGAACAAAATACTACCATTAAAACCTTGAACCGCATTGCCCAAGCTACTAACACTCGCCTCCATATTTCTTTTCTGACTCAAGATTAATTACAAAGACGTTGGTAATTGAAAGTATGACATACAGAGTGTTTTTGTTCGTAGCTCTTAGCTCTTAGCTTTTAGCTTTTTTCATTCAATAATAAGGTCGCAATACTAAAAAATCATTCTTAGATTTAGCAACGCCTTACAAAATATTGAAGGGTTTATTGCATCCATGCGAACTATTTATAGACATCTCCGCGAGAACCAATATTAGTGAGGATAAATAAGCGTTCCTCGCGCTGGACTTGGATGAGTACCCGATAGTCCCCGACTCTGAGGCGATAGCCATCACGACCTTTGAGTTTTTTGAAGTTTACTTGGGTGGGGTCAATGATTAGTTTATCTAGTTCGTCAAAGATGCGCTGACGGCTTTTGGGTTGGATACGTCTGAGGTAACGCTGTGCTGGTTTTAAAATTAGGTACTGCCAGTCGTTCAAATTAGTAATACTCAAAATTATTTACAGGATTAACTATAAAAAACTTTGGGCGTAAAAACAGGGCATTGTTTTATTTTGTTCCGTAAGCTAACCTAACTCCGCCTTTAGCTCCTCTAAAGACTTACCAGAGTCGCGTCCTGCTAGGTATTCTTGATAGGCAGCTTCTCCTGCTTCTATTTCTAATACGGGTACATCATCAGCACTTTCTTCTTGCTCTAAGGCATCGAGAAAATCTTCGAGTTGATTAGTTTTCTGCTGGCTTTGGTTATAGGTATCCATTGGTTAGTTCTTTGATACTTAATCCTGTCTTTTACTCTACCTTAATTATCTATCATGTTTACTTTGAGCGTAAAACTAGAGAGACACCAAAGTTGATGCTGGAGATGCCAAAACCCAGTCCCGCTCCCTTGGTTAAATCGCCCTGATTGATAGCAGATAAGGCTGCTCCTGTGATGACTCCTGCCAGATGTAAACCGAGAAATAGCTTGAGTATCTTGTGGCGTTCAAAGGCGATCGCTTTGTTAATTACTGCTGTAATGGTTTCTACCCTGGAAGGAGTTGCTACGCCATTACTCTTTGGCTGTTGCGTTGTCGAGAAATCCTGGCTAGGATCTTTTTTGTGGCTGAGGCTGGGTTTTCCATCATTGAATCAAAGGTTTTTCTGACTGCTTTTTCTGATTTATGGACTTCTTCGGCTAATTCCTGCACCGAAAAATCTCTGTGCTTCATATAGTCAACGGTCAGGTAATTAAAAGCTGTTAAATTTTGGGCAGCACTGTATTGGGCAGCGATATCAATTGAGGCTAATTGTTGTTCTTGAATATCTGCTAGGGGATTGGTATCTACATAAACATTTTCGGCTGCTGACTCGTTAATTTCTATCTGTTCTCTATCGGTGTGAACGAGTCCATTAGTATTGTTAGTTTCAGGTTTGTTACTAATAGCTTGAGCAGGAATATTAGAAGGTGCTGCTATCACAGGTGAAAACCCTTCCATTCCTCTTGTATGCTCAATATGTGCGTCAAGTTCGTCGAGTATTTGGATTTGTTCGTCAGTGTATATTTTCTTTCTGCCATCCTTTACTGCTTCCATGTCATACCCTAACTCGATTAAGTATTCACGGCGTTGATAAAAGTAGGTCTTACCAATGCCATATCTATCGGGTAAAGAGGAAGCTGATAGCATAATTGTTAAAAAAGTATGGACATTTCCATCCTCTTACAGAACTAGTTCGTTTGCATCAGTAATGTCGCGGATAATTAACAACCAGTCATCAGTCATCAGTTATTGTTTATCGGGCTAAACCCAGTTAGTTGTTGGATTTTTCTGGTTATTTCCGTCTTTTTGCTGTCAATTTGAATAAGGTCAGCTTCTAATTCTTCTCCTTGCTGCCATAAATTGAGCATTTGTGTAGTCGAACCATTACCAAACTGGTAGTCAATCTCAATCAGTTGTCGCTGTTGACTATAAGTAGCTAACTTCAACTGAGCTAAAGCATATTCCCTTTCTGCTGCCTCATACTCCAACACCAAACTTAAAACATCCTCTCGTAACTGCGAAGATACCTCAGCTTTACGCCTGTGCAGATTGGCACGATAGGCTTCTAACTCACCACTTTTAACTTCCAGATCGGCGATCGCAATATTATCTCTCTGCACGTCTCCACCACCGAAAACATTAGCTGCGATGCGGAGGGGATCTGTAGAAAGATAATTAGTCCAGCGTTTCTTTGATGTGTGTTCAATTCGTTCACCTGCTACTACTAACCGCTTATCAATCAGGGCAATTTGTTCATCTAGGGTTATTAGTTCGGTAGAATTGGCGATCGCTTTCTCGGTCAACTGCTCAATACATTCACTGCTGCTATCTATACAAGGGATAACGTTGGGTTGGGCGAACAGCCCTTCGGGTTCGACACTTTTCGGGAGCAATCGGAAAAAGTTGGTTTTTTCAGATAGCTCCCGCCACGCGCCAAG
>CAYMWC010000389.1:0-3641 GCA_964393695.1 uncultured Pleurocapsa sp. | reverse complement strand
AGCCCCTTAACTTATCTCAAATTAAACAATTTAATCCTCAATCACAACATAAACTAGGATAGAAAGCCCAGCTTAACCACTATATCTTTGTATATAAAACTTTACTAAATTAATAAATATTGCAACATCGATTCATGTTTATGTCATTTAAAGAAATAAAATTATTATCGATTCAGGAAATATAAAAAATTACTCAGGAGAAATTTACTTTGACTTATTTAACTTTATTGGCAGCAGCATACGTACCCCAGACTGTATCTTGGAGTCCCAAAGTGGCGATTGTCATGATTATCTGCAATGTTGTCGCGATCGCTTTTGGTAAATTCACAATCAAGAATCAGAATGCTGGGCCTGCTTTACCCTCCCCAGCCTTATTTGGTGGTATGGGACTTCCTGCTTTATTAGGTACTACTAGCTTTGGTCATCTTCTTGGTGTCGGCGTAATCTTGGGACTAGCTAATGCTGGTGCGCTTTAGTAGGTTATCAAGTTGGAATTAATCGATTGAGGTAGGTAGGGGAGTAGAGAAGATGGAGAGGTATAGTAGAATAAGCTCACTACTCCAATAACTTCATTACTTCAATTACTCCTCAAATTAATCTTGATACTCTACTAGTAAATAAATACTCTTTGTTTAGGAGTTGATAATTGTATTAACTCCTAGGTCATAATCGAGTGTTGCTAATTTTTAGATTTTAGCAACACTTTATTTTTTTTTATCTTAAATTAAATGACGAGTTGAGTAGCTAAGGTTAATACGGTGGCGTAATTTAGATTTGCTTGCTAAAACAGACGGAATTAGATATTGATAACTATTTTCTATTTTCTGTTGTATTTTTGGGCAAATAAGTATGAGTATAAGTACCCAACAACTGACGCTGCAAGAAGTAATTCAAAGTTGGAAAGATCGTATTGTCTGTCATCCTCCGAATGGAGAAGGAGCCAATGCCTATATTATTAATGCTAATACAGGCGATCGCGTTAAATATATTGAAGCTAATTGTGATAGTTTACGACATAATGCTACTAATTATGATCGTTTATTGTTAGAAATTAAAACAAAGCATACAGGAATTTATAAAGAAGCAGTTTTAAATACCATTAAATATGAGGCTACTAGAAGAGCTTTTAAAGCTCAACATGAATGGATACATAGTAGCTATCAAAGATTAATTACTCAGGTAAAAACTAATAATTTTGATCGGCAAATGTTGTTGAAAATTGACTGTTTAAACAAAATGGTAGCTACTCGCGATCGCGAATTAAAAAAATTGAAATCGGAATGTAAAAACGGATTACAAGAATTACAGCAAGCATATAATAAATTGCAGCGTCAGCTAGCTCAAGAGAAAAAACAGCGTCAAAAATTAGGCATTAGCAATAAAAGTCTAGGTGCTTATAAAGGTCATTTTCGCAGAGCGCAAAAGAAAATTGCGGTTTTAAAAACTGAAAACCAAGATTTACAGAAACAAGTTAACTTACTAGAATTTAAAGCCAGAAAAGCTAATTAATACTAAATCAAAAGTCAAAGTCAAAAGTCAAAAGTCAAAAGTCAAAAGTCAAAAATTTTTCTTCCTTCTTTCTAGACTCAACTTTTAAATAATATATCTCAACAAGATTTAGTATTATAAGCTACAGGCTTTAAGTAAATATGAGAAAATTATTAGTAATTATACAATAATTTTCTCAAATAAAATATATGACAGAGCAAGAACAATTTACTAAAATACTTAATCTTTTAGAAACTAATAATTCTCGTTTAGACAAACTAGATACTGATATTAGAGCAACAAACCAAAGATTAGAAGATACAAATAAAAGATTACAAGAAGAAGCTCAAGAAACTAAAAAACAATTTCAAAAATGGGATGAGAGGTATTTTAACTTAGTTAAAGAGCAAGGACAAACTGCCAGAACTATTATTATTATTGCTGCTGCATCTGTAGTAATTTTATCTCCTGTATTGGGTGCAGTAGCAGAGTTAGTTAAGCACTTTTTTATTGGTTAAATAATGAATCAATTGTTTACCTCCTTTGCTGATGGATAAATTGCATTTTTACTACTCTTTATCTTCGGAGATTGACAGCAAAATGACAGCAAAAGGATAATTCCTCTTATAATTAAATTTTTAATATTTTAAAATTCTTCAGCTATGTTAATTCAGCTATTTTTAATTTCCCTCATCGGTTTCATCACCTTATACATACTACGAGGCATCGGTTTTATTACCTTTTTACCAGGAGGAGTAATTAGCACCTTACTAATGACTACAATTATTTCAGGTTTAACTTGGGGTATTATCAAAACAAGAAGGTATTAAAACTGTCTTTTGACTTTTGACTTAATTTGAACGTAATTGTAATTGGTGGTGGGGCTGCGGGTTTTTTTGGTGCGATCGCTTGTGCAGAAGCTAATCCTCAACTGCAAGTAACTTTATTAGAAGCTGCTCGTCAACCCTTGGCAAAAGTCCGTGTATCTGGTGGCGGTAGATGTAATGTCACTCATCACTGTTTCGATCCTGTTCGTTTAGTAGAACATTATCCCAGGGGAGGTAAGGCTTTACGGGGGGCATTTAGCCGTTTTCAACCTCAAGATACAGTGCGGTGGTATGAGTCTCATGGGGTGCGTCTTAAAACCGAAGCTGATGGCAGAATCTTTCCAATTACGGATAGTTCAGAAACGATTATTAATTGCTTGATGCAAACAGCAGCGCAAGCAGGGGTAAAGTTACTGACAGGTGTGGGAGTTAAAGGGGTTAAACAGGTTACTGAGGCTGATCAAAACTCTTTTCAGGTGGAATTAAAAAATGGTCAATTATTCCAGTGCGATCGCTTATTAATTGCTACAGGCAGTAATCCTTTAGGCTATCGTTGGGCAGCTAATTTAGGACATACAATCGAGTCACCAGTTCCATCCTTATTTACTTTTAACATTAAAGATCCTCGTCTACAAGGTTTGGCAGGAGTTAGTGTTAATCAGGCTCAAGTGCGTTTAGGTACAGGGAAAAACAAATTGGAACAAACAGGGGCATTATTAATAACTCATTGGGGAGTTAGTGGCCCTGGAATTCTTAAATTATCAGCTTGGGGAGCAAGATTTTTACATGATCTGAAATATAATTCCAGCCTACAAATTAATTGGTTGCCTGAATATAATTACGAAAGTTTGACCCAAGATTTAATTGCATCTAAAGAAACTAATTCTAAGAAAAAAATTGTTAATTATTGTCCTTTAAATTTACCCAAACGTCTATGGCAAAGTTTAGTTACCTATGTGGGTATTAACCCCAATAAAGTTTGGTCAGAACTCAATAAAAAAGAGCTAAATAAATTAGTAGGAGAAATTATTCAAGGGCAATATCAAATTACAGGCAAAGGAGTCTTTAAAGAAGAATTTGTTACTTGTGGTGGAGTCAATTTAAAAGAAATAAATTTCAAAACTATGGAGAGTAAAAAATGTCCTGGTCTTTATTTTGCAGGGGAAATACTAGATATTGATGGCGTTACAGGCGGGTTTAATTTCCAAAGTGCCTGGACAACTTCTTGGTTAGCAGGGCAAGCGATCGCCAATAGTTTATAAGAATTTAACTTACAGCGGTTTGCAGGTTTATGAGGGACAGTAGCAACAATGGGCAAACCAGTTA
>CAYMWC010000388.1:0-3643 GCA_964393695.1 uncultured Pleurocapsa sp. | reverse complement strand
AGAAACTAGGAAGTAGTATTTCAAAAATGTCCTAACGTTTTTACGTATTGCTATATATACCCCGTCCATGAAGCGATAACTAGAGTTGTGAGTCAGGAGTTAGGTATTTAATTTGTCGATCTATACACAATTTGGCTATTTTAAACCCAAAAACTTTATGTAAATTTAACAACAAAAATGGGGTGTATTCTAGGCTAGAATCACACCCCATTTAGCTGAAAATCAATTTTAATTTGTTTCAAGACTATTAAATTATTTTAGTTATCCATATTGGCTGTTAGCTCATAGCTCCATTATGAAAACTGTTGCCAATATCGTTGATAGTTTTACCTTGAATATGGTTGTGAAACTTAGGATCGACATCTACACCGATTTCGTTAGCAGCACGTGTCAACATCGATCTTTTACGATTAACAACGATTTTTTGATGTTGTGTTAATAGAGAGCGGGCTTGGTTTTGAATAGACATTTTATTTTTTCTCAGTTTTTTTCTGTACACCTAACTATATCATAAATTCTGTATCAAAAGCTACTTTTTGCTATTTTTATATTTTTGATTCAAATCCTCATGAATCCTTTAAAATTTGAGCAGCCGATATATTGGTAAATCTGGCTATCAAAACTTTAGAGTTAAGAAAAATAGTTGCGATCGCTTATCTCAAGACGGTTTTGAGTAATTCTGAAGATGCTAACCAACAACAACTAGCTGCCATAATGAAAGAATTAAGCCTCGTCAGTCAACAGTCAACAGTCAACTGTAATCAGCAATTAGTACTTATGACTACCTCATTATCTGACTCAATTCTCTTCCCCGTCATGGAGACAGAACAATTACAAAAATTAGAAACCTGTGGCACAATTTTAAAACTGATGCCCGAACAGGTTTTATTTAGCGAAGGAGATATCGCTGACTGTTTTTATGTCGTCTTGGAAGGACAAATTAAAGTTACCAAGCAACTTGGTGCTGAAGAATTAATAATTACTGTCCATCAACGGGGTGAGTTTACAGGTGATTTGAGTATGCTGACTGGGGGAATATCTCAAGTTACTGCTAAAAGTGTTGGTATTAGTCGGGTGATCGAGTTTGACGATTTTAAAGAATTACTTAAAGGTTGTCCTAGTAGTATTGATTTGTTTGTGCCTGCATTGGCAGAAAGATCTAAGGATTTAGAAATAAAACTACGCCAACAAGAGAAATTAGCAGCATTAGGTAAATTATCAGCAGGATTGGCTCACGAATTAAATAATCCCGCAGCAGCAGGCAGAAGAGCAGCTAAACAATTAGGGAGTGCGATCGCATCTCTACAAAAGAATATGCTTTCTCTTCGGGGAAAACATTTTTCTACTGATCACCGACAAATTTTAGCTCAATTGCAACAACAGGCAATTAGTCAGATCAATTGTAAATCGTCTTTATCGCCTCTAGAACAAAGCGATCGCGAAGATGAATTAGCTGACTGGCTAGAATCTCTTGGTGTAAACGATGCCTGGGAATTATCTCCGAGTTTAGTCAATGCAGGTATAGAGCGATCGCAATTGGCAACTTTAGCCAAGGATATGGAAGCGGAAGCCTTCACCGAAGCTTTGATTTGGCTAGAGGCAACTTTAACTATGAATGGTTTAGTCAATGAGGTTGAGCAAAGTACTAGCAGGATTTCTGACTTGGTAGGGGCAATTAAAAATTATTCTTATATGGATCAAGCTGCGATACAAGAAGTAGATCTCCATGAGGGGTTAGATAATACCTTGAAGATTCTCCATCACAAGCTGAAGTATGGGGTAACAGTTCATAAAGAATATAGCAGTGATATTCCCAGGTTATCAGTATATGGCAGCGAACTTAATCAAGTCTGGACAAACTTAATCGACAACGCGATCGACGGGATGAATGGCAAGGGGGAATTAACTATTCGTACTGCTATGGAAAATAATTGTGTTTTAGTGGAAATTATCGATAATGGCGCAGGTATCCCACTAGAGATTCAATCTCGTATTTTTGAACCCTTTTTTACTAGTAAAGCAGTTGGCAAAGGCAGTGGTTTAGGTCTCGATATTGCTCGTCGTATTGTGGTACAAAAACACAAAGGTAACCTGCGTTTTGAATCCCAGCCAGGTAAAACTAACTTTCAGGTGCGTATTCCAGTTTGTATTCAGTGAACAGTCATTAGTCATTAGTCATTAGTTCTTAGTCCTTAGTTTTAGACTAATTAAACCTATTTACCGAAAAGTTGGTTTTCGCTCAGCGGATTTAGTATAAAAAACTAAAGACTAAAAACTAAAAACTATTCAAGTATTAAAAAGCGTTATTTTTTGCCAATACTGCGAGCCATATTGCGAAACATATTCATGTTAGTATTTGCTATCCTTGGCTTGGGAGAACTTTTAACTGGCTCAGGACTGGGATTATTATTAGTATCGTTGGTTGAAGTAAGCTGAGACAAAACAGTCTCACTGACATTTTTCAACAAATTGCCCACAGACTTGCCTTCAGAAGAAGATATCTCTTTAATAATTTCAAAACCATTAGGATTTTTTAAGTTTTTTGGGAAAGTATGTCTGACTCTCACAGACTTTCTCATATAGTTAATATTACCTAAAGTTTGAGCATCATCTGGACTGAGGAAAAAATCTTGATTTGCCATTTTTTAAATCTCTCTTGATGTAAATTTTAGATTTTTATCGGATTTTATGTAGTTGTTACAGTTTTTGGTAAAGTAATTGTAGATTAGGCACTGACATAATCTATTTTATATATTTGATTTCGATATTGTATTCGATTTGTTTTATAGTATTTAATTTTTCGGATTAAAATTCTTAAAACTAAACAAAATATTAAAATAACTTAATCTTTTAATTATGTATGATCGCGGAATTCACATTAACTCCAGGAAAATCTTTGTAATAAAGCTTGGGTAGGAGAAAGAGAAGCTATTAATAAATGGGTTGAATTGGCTGTTATGGCTGTAATAGTAGATTTTGTAGCTAGTGGAATTAGAAATTGGCTAACACTATGATCTTGTCCGTCGATTAAAATAATATTTCTGGAGCGATCGCTCAGAAGATATCCTTGGGGACAAGTAGTAGTTAAAGTCGGTTTTATCTCCAAAGGAATACGCTTGAGGTTAAATCCTTTTAAGTTCATTAAAATGACAACATTAGGATTATTAGTTTCTATGCCTAATATTTGCTGTGGAAATAAAGGATTATGGGTAACTAAATCCAGTTGAATGGGAACTGTAAAATTAGCCAACCAATGACCACGACGGTTAAATAAATGTAATTCTGTATGTTGCTTAGAGTTGTGATAAATTCCTAATCCATAACGATGATCCAAGGCAAATAAATAATCCCAAAGTTTACAGTTAATTTGCGATTTCTGCTGCTGACAATTTGGAAGACGAAAGATTTCAAAAGCTGGGGTTTGAGATTTGTTTGGCAGATATGAAATTCCTAACCAAGATCCTTGAGGATCAATAGTGCTGACTAATTTAGTCGTAGGAAAACAAGCGATGGGGAGTAAAGTTTCACAAAAAAACTGAAAGGCTTCGGTATCTTGAGGTAAACCGTATATGGAGGAAGCAGTAGTGATAAAACCCACATTCGGCAGCCCCACAGATGAAATACGAAAGAAATCTCCCAAAAC
>CAYMWC010000387.1:2404-3672 GCA_964393695.1 uncultured Pleurocapsa sp. | reverse complement strand
CTCTGTGCATACAAGAGAATACAGATTGTATTCTTTTTCAAAATGAGAATTGCTGCTATTTATCAAAGCGATAACCATAATGTAATCTAAACAACTTTTGACTTCCGCGTATCGGTGTCTATTAAACTTTTCCCTTAAAAATCATTCTAATTCCTGTCTTGGGGGCAAGAGTAACACCACGTCTAGCTGGTGATTCAGGGCGATCGCTGATTAATTCTAATTCGTAATGAGAAATAATTGTCGCCAGAACTAGTTTTAGTTCCAACTGTGCCAAAGCTTCCCCAATACAACGACGTTTACCGCCACCAAAGGGAAAGAATTCATAGGCAGAAAATTCCCGTTCTAAAAAGCGTTCTGGTCTAAACTGGCGAGGTTCTGGATAGATATCTGAGCGTTGATGTAAAAGATAGATACAACCCATTAATACCTGTCCTACTTCTAATTTATAACCCATTAGCTCCATTGGTTCTTGTACCACTCTGGGGAAAGTTAGCATCGCCACAGGATAAATCCGCAGAGTTTCTTGACAAACTGCGTCTAAATAAGGAAGTTTGGCAAGTTCCATCGGCTGAGGATTTGCGCCCAAACTAGCTATTTCTGCTTGTAATTTTGCCTTAACTTCAGGATAGCGGTGAACCCAATATAGCGACCAAGCGATCGCTGTTGCCGTGGTTTCGTGTCCTGCTAGCATCAAGGTCATTAATTCATCTCGTAGTTCTGAGTCTTTTAATTTTTCTCCTGTCTCATCCTGCGCCGACATCATCAGAGACAGAATATCTTGACGGTTGCTATTATCTTCGATCCTTCTGGTAGCTAATTCCTGATAAATTGCTTCGTCAATGGCCCTCTGTTGGCGTAAAAAATTGCCCCAAGGACTCCAAGCACCCAGATCCTTTTGTAACCAAGGAAAAAAGAGTAGAGCAGAAGTGAGAGTAGATTCAAAAAGATTTGCCAGTTTAGTAATACGCTCCTTTAATAATTCTGAGCGTTGCGTTTGCGTAGCAGTCGTAGACTTAGCCATGCCGTTAGGCTTATCGCTATTTTGAAGACCATAAACTGCCTCGAAAATTACCTGCAAAGATATTGTCTGGCTAACTTGACGAGCGATAAAAGGCTGATTAGGTTGCAGTTGACTAATAATTTTGTGAGTTAAATCGCAAATCAATTGACTATATGTCTCCATCCTTTCTCCGTGAAAGGGCGGTAACAATAACTTACGACGTTGTTTGTGGCGATCTCCTTCGATTAACAAGAGAGAATTTTCCCCT
>CAYMWC010000387.1:0-2394 GCA_964393695.1 uncultured Pleurocapsa sp. | reverse complement strand
TTTCCCCTACCAAAGGTTTTAAAAGTTGATTATCTTTACCAGAAGCAAAAAATTTCTGGCGATCGCTAGTTATGATTTGTCGCATCGCTTCAGGATGATTAACAAACACATATCCACCGCCACTAGCTATGTCAGCCACAAAGATATCAGGAGCTTGCTTTGCAGCTAAATCCATGTATTGATCAGGTTTCACAACCCACTGTAATTTTTGTTGTAGAGGTGATTGTTTGAGCTTGGGGATAGATTTCATGATGTTAATAAGAATTTTTATATTATTACTGCGTTGTTATTAGTTTAGTAATTTTCTCTCAAGCACAGTTTTAATAGCCAAAACTTAACCAGCTAAATACATCTTCAACTGTTAATTGCCAATTTTGTAAAATATCTAATACGGGTAAAATATCTTGCTTGTCTTTTACCTCTGGTAATGAATTAGGTTGAAAAACCGTGATTAATTCGTCTTCAGCGTCAACAAGATAGCCTAATTTTGTGCCATTTTTGAGGCAAAACGTAATTTTACGAATAACTTTACTGGCAGATTGTTCTGGTGAGAGAATTTCAATTATCCAATCAGGAGCTATTTCAAATCTATTAGCAATTCGACCATTTTCATCTATAGGAATTCTCTGCCATTCAAATACAGCTATATCTGGCACTATTGATTGTCCAGCAAAGGTGCAACGCAATTCTGTTAAAGCATAAGCTAATTTTTTGGTCTTTCCTACTTGATTAATAGCAGATGCTAATTCAACTTGTAAAGTGCTATGTTGTCCCTGTGGCATTAGTTTTTGATAAATTTGCCCATCAATATACTCACTAGCTGGTTTAGTTTCTGGTAATTGTAAAAACTCTTCTAAAGTTGGTATTGAAGTTGGCTGAATAGGTAATCTCATCAACTATAGTTCCTTAAAACTTCGCACATTTAATCTTAACAAGAGAACTAAGATAGAGATATAGTAAGCGAATTATCTATTACTGATATTAGTTTCTAGTTTCTAATTTCTAGCTTTTTTGCTACTTGCTACTTTACTGATATATTCCGCAGCAGCCATTCCTGATAATACTGCTCCTTCTAGATTCGGCGCAACAAAAGCATCTCCTGCCATCACCAAAGGTAGTTCTGATAAAGCCAAATAAGGTTGACTATAAAATGTTGCTGGTAAACTATAACGCCAACGATGAACTTGATATTTAATTACTGGAGAATCTAACCACTTAGAGGCACTGGCAAATAACTTTTCAGCAATTTCGCGATCGCTTGACTCCCAATGAGTATGACTAAAACTAGGTGTACCGTGGAGAGTAACAGCGTAGCCATGGGGAGAAATCCCCTTTTGATGGTTAGAAGCTAGCCATACTAAAGGCTCAGTTTCTAAAGCCAAACCGCCTGGGGCAGGAATCTTACTTGCTTGCTCTAATAACCCTAAAATGGCAATGCAACTATGGTAATTAATTTGTTCTAGGGAGGTTTTAATGTCTGGTGGTAAAACTATCTGGGAATCAGCCAATAAAGCTAGAGACTGAGGCACAGGAGGAGTCATTACCAGGATATCCCCCTCAAACTGTTGATTAGCTTCTGTGTATACCTGCCATCGATCTGTGTAATTTAATTTAACTACTCTGGTACTAGTGTGAACATCCAAATTGCGTGCTAAATACTTGGCAATACCGCGAATACCATTAACACCACAGTACCTTGGTTGACCATCGACTGCGCCAAAGCCCTGACACCATTCTTTAATTACCCCCTGCTCTAACCAATCATCTACCCAAACTTGTAATTCTGGTTGCTTAACACTGAAATATTGCGCTCCATAGTCAAATATTCCTACACAAGCTTCAGTATACTCAAGACGACGAGTAGCCAAGCGTCCACCAATTCCCCTACCTTTATCTAGTACTGTAACTTTTATCCCTGCCCGTTGTAGGAGAGTAGCAGTAATTAAACCTGAAATTCCTCCGCCAATCACAATACAAGCAGTATTAGTCATCACGTATTATTTTTATGTTGATGAATATTTCCAGATATTTTACCAAATAAGCTAATAATTTTTCTGTGTATATCTACTTAGGAAAAAATACTTATTAGCTTGAGATATGTTGATGAAGTCCAGTATTGCAAGTAAATATTACTATGCAGCCATAATTTTAGGGATAACCCTAGTAAGTAGTCACGCAAAATTATTTATACATTTTAAAATTGAATAAACAGGAAAAATATATGAAAGCAAAATAATGCGTTTTATCAAAGGGTTAAGTCAAGAGACAATTAAGATATTAAGAAGAATTCATAAACAAAGTAAGTATCATCAAGTCAGACAAAGAGCGCAGTGTATCCTCTTACAGCGGTTTGCAGCCAGATAGAAGACAATAAAGAATTATATTATAAAAGTA
>CAYMWC010000386.1:0-3678 GCA_964393695.1 uncultured Pleurocapsa sp. | reverse complement strand
ATATTTTACCGAAGATTTGGGCAATGGAATTAGCTTAGAAATGGTAGAAATTCCTGGTGGAACATTCTGGATGGGAACAGAAGAACAAGAAATAGAAAGATTAAACAAAAAGTACGATATAGACTGGTATAGATGTGAAAGTCCCCAACATCAAGTAACAATACCCAGTTTCTACATGGGAAAATTTCAAATTACTCAAGCTATTTGGAAACAAGTAGCAGCATTACCACAAATAGAAAGAGAACTAAAACCAGAGCCATCTAGATTTAAAGGTGATAACTTACCAGTAGAAAGAGTATCTTGGTACGATGCAATAGAGTGTTGTAAAAGGTTATCAATTGCCACAGGAAAAGAGTATAAATTACCTTCTGAAGCTGAATGGGAATACGCTTGTCGGGCAGGAACTAAAACTCCTTTTCATTTTGGAGAAACGATAACGACAGAGTTAGTTAACTACAATGGCAATTATACCTACGCTAATGAACCGAAAGGAAAATATAGGGAAACAACAACAGCAGTAGGCTCTTTTCCAGCCAATGCGTTTGGATTATACGATCTGCACGGAAATGTTTGGGAATGGTGCTTAGATACTTGGCATGAGAGTTATCAAGGTGCGCCGAATGATGGTGGTGCATGGGTTGACAAACTTAGTAGCATGAATGTGTTGCGCGGTGGTTCGTGGTACTACTTTCCTGGATTCTGCCGTTGTGCCTATCGTAATTGGAACCGCCCCGTCTACTTCAACGTCAATATCGGTTTTCGTTGTGTGGTGGCGAGGACTCTTTAACCCTATGTACTCTTGCTCTTTAGCCCTTTCTTGGTGCGCGTTCCCTTACGTCTTGCGCCGACGCGGGTTCGCACCGCTTTTCCCTTTTCCCTTTATTTAATCCCACCGTCAGGGGGGTCGATTTTGAAATTAAAAATTTGACTTTCAAACAGTGAAAGAACTCTCCATCATTCAAAAAACCTACGATCTAATCCAATGGTACGTACCGATATTAAATCGCTTGCCCAAGAATCATAAATTTACTCTGGGAGATAGAATCATCAATAACCTCTACAATCTATTAGAAGAATTGATTAAAGCCAAATATGCTCGTAAAAAGTTAGCTATTTTAGAATCTATCAATATTCAACTAGACATATTACGCTATCAAACTCGACTATTATTCGATTTTCAATTATTTTCAGTTAAGCGTTATGAACACGCCAGTCAATTAATTGATGCAATTGGCATAGAATTAGGTGGATGGATTAAACAGCAACAAAAATCTCAAAGTCCACAAAATTCCTAGACAATGAAACGCTACGCCAATTTGTATCCCCAAATAATCGATTTTAGTAACTTATTACTAGCTGCAAAAAAAGCACAGAAAGGCAAAAGATATCGAGATAATGTTTTAAATTTCAATTATCATCTCGAACTAGAATTAAATAAATTACAACAAGAATTAAACAGTAAAACCTATCAACCAGGGGAATATCATACTTTCTATATTAAAGAGCCAAAAATAAGAATGATTTCGGCTGCTCCCTATCAAGATAGAGTTGTTCATCATGCTTTGTGTAATGTTATCGTACCAATTTTTGAACGCACGTTTATTGATGATTCCTATGCCAATAGAATAGGATTTGGCACGCACAAAGCTTTAAGACGATGTATTAATTTTGCTCGTTCCAGTAATTATGTTTTGCAATGCGATATTCAAAAATATTTTCCTAGTATCGACCATGAAATCCTCAAAAATCTCATCAGACGCAAGCTGAAATGTAAAGATACTCTCTGGCTAATTGATCGCATTATCGATAACAGTAACCCTCAATTACCCGTAGTCGAATATTTTCCTGGCGACGATTTATTAACACCAGTAGCTAGAAGACGTGGTTTACCAATTGGCAATTTAACCAGTCAGTTCTTTGCCAATATTTATCTTAATGGTTTCGACCATTTTGTTAAAGAAACACTAAAAGTAAAAAAATATATTCGTTACGTTGATGATTTTGCTTTGTTTTCAGATGACCAAAAATTTCTATCTGATTGTCGCCTGGCTATTGAACAATACTTAGCAAGCTTGAGAATAAAAATTCACCCTATTAAAAGCCAATTATTTGCCACCAAACAAGGAATTAATTGGCTTGGTTTTCGTATCCTACCAGATCGAATTAGGGTGCGTTCGGAAAATCTTCGTCGAGCCAGAAGAAGATTAAAACAATTACAACTAGACTATGCTGGAGGTAAAATCAATTGGGACGATGTTTCGCACTCCATTACAAGTTGGCTAGCTCATTTAGATTATGCCGATAGCTGGCAATTAAGGCAAAAGATATTCAACTCTCTTGTCTTTTCGAGAGATTGAAGAAGAGACAGGCAATTCTGAATGCGCGGTGGTTCGTGGAACAACAATCCTGAAAACTGCCGTTGTGCAAATCGTAATAGGAACAACCCCGACAACATCAACAACAATATCGGTTTTCGTTGTGTGGTGGCGAGTACTCTTCCGTACGGTCGTCACAAGCTTCTGAGTTCGACTCAGAAGATGCGATCTTACCAGAATTGGCGAATGGGAATTCGTTGAGCGTGTTTGAGAAGAGTCCAGACCTGTTTCTGTGATGTTGGTGACAGCATCCAAAAATCAAACTGAATCGAGTAGCTTGGTAGGTTGTTAACCGAACAGTTGCTCGATTTCTAAATTTATCGATATTATCTTGCTTGTTTGCGATCGCAAATCAAATTAAGTTTAGATCTGGATAAGTTAATATCGCTTCATCCTCAGTCATAATTATCAGATCATGTTGCAAAGCTTGAGCCATAATTAGGCGGTCAAACGGATCTCTATGCAGTAACGGAAGTTGAATTAACCTGACGATGCTATTCTCATCAACATTGAGAATTTTAATTAGATGTTCTCTTCTTTGTATTGGTAAATAAGTTTCTGGAGACTCTGGAAAATCCAGCTTGCCTATTTGATATTTAATGACACATTCCCAAATAGAAACAACGCTCAAGAATTTTTCATTATTAGCATCTTGAATTGCTTGGCGAAATTTATTTGATAAACGTCGATCATCATCAATCAACCAAAGAAAAACATGAGTATCTAATAAGAGTTTCATTGAGGATTATTGAATAAATCGAGAATTTCATCGGGCAAAGGATCGTTAAAATCATCAGGAACGGTAAATTTTCCTTTAGCCAAACCAATTGGTAGGGGTTTATTTTGTTGGCGATAGGATTCAACAATTTTATCGATGTCTTCATTAGTTATGGGATGTTGTGGATGAATCGACTTTGGTGGAGACTCTAATGATTCGATAAACTGATGAACTGACTGGAGTTGTTCGGTAGATAAGTTGTTTAACTTGCGACTTATTTTGTCTTTAATACTGGTCATGGCTGGAAAATATTAAAGTTTCTCAATCTAATTTTAGAGAATATCTGAAAGGTTTTTTCATACTGATTTTGCCCCCCTAGCCCCCCAAATTTGGGGGGAATAAGAAAATTTTTGGGTTAAAGTCCCCCAGAATTGGGGAATTTAGGGAGCGATAATGTAATCAATGAGATTTGTTAGACGACTTAGGCAATTCTAAAGATGTTGTGTTTTGTATTAAAAGCGAAAACTCAATCTACCGATCGCGATATGATTTTAATCTAGTCCTAATTCGATACAACGCTGCTTA
>CAYMWC010000385.1:0-3703 GCA_964393695.1 uncultured Pleurocapsa sp. | reverse complement strand
TCTGACATTTTTTATTATTATATATGTGTAATTAATTTTGTGTGCCTACTTAGCTTAACCGAACAGTATTGGGGCAGGTGTGAGTTCTTGAAGTTATTTTGGTTATTTGGGTATAGGAGAGTTTGGACAATAGCAAGCTAATATCTAAACTCTCTTTTTTTGCTATTTATTTCACTCATTTATGGAGGCAAATAGATAGGATTTTTAACATCTTTAAGCATGATAATTATTGGTTTTAATCAAAATACAGTTTTCTTGTCTTATATTTGATAGTTGGCTCTTTTAAATATTGATTTTCTTGAGGGCTGACTGTTTTTACCTTATTTGTATTTTCTTCTTGAGTAATTGCTTTGGTCTTTTCATATACTTTGTATCCCTTTTTTTCCTTTTCTTTAATTAATTGTTCAAAGCAACTTTTTGCTGCTCCAGGAATACCTTGATAATTTCTTATTTGTTGTTGAGGTTTTTTAGAGCCAATTTTTCCCCATTGAGTGATAACGCTTTCGTCATCGGTTAAAGATATTTGATAAAATTTATTGTGATTGTTAGCAGGGTCTACTAATCTTAATTCGATCTTTTTAATTACTTTTGTCATAAATTCGTTGCTTATCTTTCTAAGCTAGTAGGTCTGGCATTTTTACCCCAAGCTACAATAGCTTTATGTTGTTCTGGGTGAGACTCGCTAAGTTTGGCTGGTAAATCTACAACGAAATCTTTGAACATAGGTTGTCTAGGTCGTCCTTCAATTACAGCTTGTCTAAGTCCACGCAAAACTATTTCTTGTAGTTCTGCTCCTGAAAAACCTTGGGTGCGGTCTACTAATTCGAGAAGATAATCATTGATGCTTTTTTTGTACTTGGGTTCGACTCGTTTGGAGTTTTGATACAAGTGAATCTCTAAAATTTGCTTACGAGCTTTCGTACCTGGAAGATCTACAAACCAGCGTTCATTCATTCTTCCTGAGCGTAAAACCTCGCTTGGTAAGCGTGTTACATCGTTGGCAGTAGCGATCACAAATTGATTTTCTTGAGCATTCATCCAGTCGAGTAGAATTGAAAGCATTCCATCACTCACACCAGAGCTATCAGTGCCTCGTCCGCCGATCGCTTTTTCAATCTCATCAATTAAGACTATTCCTTCGATGTTCTCAATCAATTTGAGTGCGTTTTTGAGATTGTTTTCTGATTGCCCGACTAAACCTCCTTTTAAAGAAGGTATGGAAAGCTTGATCAAAGGTAAATTCCACTCGTGAGCGATGGTTTCAGCTACTAAGGTTTTGCCACAGCCAGAGACTCCAGCTAAAAGACATCCTTTATACTTGGGCAAACCATACTCTTCACTTATTTGAGGTTGCATTAGTTGATAGGCATCTTGTAACCATTTTCTCAGAACTTCGTGACCGCCAAATTGAGTTTGTTTAGGATTTGCTACTTCAATCTTGAGTTTCTTGAGTAAACTGGTCTTATATTCAGTCATACTCTCTAGCAAACTGGAATTGTTAAATTCTTTGTTTTCCTGTTGTCGATAGAAATAGTAATTATTAATCCGATCTTCAATCTCATTAAGAGTTAAGCCAGCAGCAGCCTTGGCAATCTTTTCAACTTCGATTCCTTGCTCAATTTCTTTTTCTGCTAAGACTTCGGCAATTGTGTTTTCTCGACTTATCTGATTGGGCAAGGGGAAATCTAAGATTGGTACTAAGCGAAGTAGATCCGCTTCTAAGTCAATTTTTTCACTTAGAAATATCAGTCTTTTAGAAATTTCCTGACTTTGTTCAACAATTGTGGTTATAGTTCGCAGATATGAAGAAGCCAGCTTATGATAACTGTTACTTGAGGTATTGAAGAAATACTTATCAAGGTCGGTCATAATAAATATTCCTTTACCTTGGTAATTCAAATATTCTTTTAGATAGTGAGATACAGGATCTTGTCCTGGCTGAACTGGTGCTAAGATATCTGACTGTTCAAAAGTATTATATTTAACACGGAATAGTCCAGTCGCCTGAGAGTAATAAAAAATGGGTATGTTTGTCATGGCTGGAACACTGCTAATAGTGTTTGCCAGCCAGTCTATCCATTGTTTGAAATCAGGGGCATAATATTGAATTCCAATTGCTTGATAAGCTTTGATGGCTGCAATAGTTTTGTGAGTAATTGTCATTGGTTTAACGAAAAGTATAGGAGTGGGGATGTGGGAATGTGGAGATGTTACATAGCAAGTAAGCTAGAAACTAAGAGCTAATAGCTAATAATTTCTAGTAATTTCTAGCTGGAATTGAAGCAGCTTATAGATACTGTTGCTGCTGATTGTATTGCTCGTTGGTTTGAGAAATACCTTCTGAGGTTTTATAGTTGCGTTGATTTTCTTCGATTTCTGGCAATAGTCCTTTTTTGGTCAGAGCAGCTTCAATATCTTTGCTTGCTTTTAATCCTTGACAGTTTTCTTGTACGCCAGAGTAGTTGAGGGCTTCAATCTTGATAATGCTACCGTTTTTTAGAGTAAAGCGAACTTGCGGAACATGAGATTGGATCATGATTAATAATACTGTTGTTGTATAACTTGATTAGTTGCAGCGATTTCGTTTTCCCAGGCGACAGAAATCTGGATTTCGCCGTTAGGCAGAGTTTTTTGTTCAATAATTGGCTTGCCTTTTTGGGTTTGATTATTAGCAGAAGCAGTAATAGTTGCTAAAATCTCTTCGGTTTGAAATGCAGTATAAACTTGTGGTAAATTACGAAGTTTATTATTCAGATGATGACGATCCATTGAATCTGCTACCAACTGAAATTCTTCTTTTTGATCTTTCATAAAACCAACATCAGAACTGAGTTGATTATTTTCAAAGGGAATTACAATTTCAGCTTGACTTCTGCTTGCTGCTTTTCGCTTACGTATTTGGTAATAATCGCGAATACTTACTTTTTCTGAATGTGATTGTATGTTTTGAAAACCAAGTTCAGCCAATGCTTTAACTAAAACTTCTTGATTTGTGTAAGCTTGTGTTAATGGTATGGAAACGAAGTGAGACATAAATAAATATTAGTCAGAACTAAATTAGGAATTTGAGATTTTTTTTTCGGAGAAAAATAGCTATTAGCTATTAGCTATTATTTGAGTTAGAAACTAACAGTTCTGCTTCTCAATTTAGGTGTTTGAGATTTAGCAATTTCTGCGGTAGCTTGTTTAACTAATTGCAGACATTCTGCTAGTTTTTGCTCAAAGTTATCTAGAATTTGTTGACTATGTTGCTTAAAGCATTGATTAGTTTGTCTAACTGCTTCTAATGCTTGAGTTATAGCTCCATTACTATCAAATTCAACTAGAACTTTTAACCGAGCTTCAATTTTGGCAATTCTTTTCTTGTCTAAAGCACTTGCCTTGCTAGCATCGAAAAGATCGATAGTTTCTGTGACTGTAACCAATAAAATTTTTACCTCTGTTTGTGCATCGCTGTAAACAGATTCTCTCAGAGAGATTAGTTCTTCCCGTTCTTGTTCTTGGGCTTGTTCAAATCCTGCCATAGCTGATTTGGCTAGTTGTTTAGCAACTTGTAAAGCAGCAAATTCTCTAGCTTCTTTAGTTTGGGATTCTAATTGTTCTCCTAAAGCTGGTATTCGAGCAGTATGAATTTGAACTTGTAAGAAATCATTAGACTTGTCCGAAAAATAAATTCGTGAGAAAAAAGACGGTAGAAATAGAT
>CAYMWC010000384.1:0-3752 GCA_964393695.1 uncultured Pleurocapsa sp. | reverse complement strand
TCTTTTTTTTCAATTATCTGTTTTCGCTCAATTTAAGATGCGTTGCCCCTGGGGGCGCATCGCGATGCGCCCTTACAGGGTTTATCTTAACCAAACTTATAGTGTTTCCTAACCGCGCTGTTAATTTTCCAGGTGCAGGACATTCCCGCAGGAAAAGTAACTAAATCCCCTTTGCCGATAGTTACTGGTTTTTCGCCATCAGGAGTCACAACAACATCTCCTTCCAAGAAATAGCAAGTTTCAGCTTCGCCATAAGTCCAGGGAAATTCTGATATTTCCTTTTCCCAAATCGACCAATTAAAAACATTTAGTTTTTCTATCTGCTCTAAACTAGGTTGAGATATGACGGTAATATTTGTAGTAGTTTTACCCATACTTATGAATGATTAATGAGACTAAGTTATTGTTAAGACATAATTATTATATGTAAGTCTCAAAAAAAGATAACTTTCAACCTTAGTAAGTAGTAATTTTAGCCTTGCTATACTAAGCAATATAGACTTTATCAAGCTCAAACAAAACCTGTTTATCAAACATTTTCTAAAATATGCAGCCTACCGATCAAAGTAAGTTTACTGAACAAGCCTGGGATGCGATCGTAAAATCCCAAGATATTGCCAAATTATTTCAGAATCAAAACTTAGAGGTAGAGCATTTAATTTTGGCAGCGATAGAACAAGAAGGGCTAGCTAAGACGATTTTAGATAAAGCTAATATTGACTCGCTGCGTCTGAAACAACAACTAGAGATGTTTACTAAGCGTCAGCCCAGAATCGGCTCGTCTCAACTGTATTTAGGGCCTGGGTTAGACCGTATGTTGGATCGTGCAGAAGACTGTCGTGCTAGTTGGGGTGACAATTTTATTTCGATTGAGCATTTCTTGATGGGTTTTGCTGAAGATGCTCGCATTGGCAAAAAAACTCTCCGTAGCTTTAATCTTGACCCCCAGGATTTAGAACAGATAATTAAATCAATTCGAGGTTCACAAAAAGTTACCAAACAAAACCAAGAAGAACAATATCAAGCATTAGAAAAGTATGGGCGAGATTTAACCGAACAGGCAAAAGCTGGTAAACTCGATCCTGTGATTGGTCGGGATGAAGAAATTCGTCGGGTAATTCAAGTCCTTTCTCGTCGGTCTAAAAATAACCCTGTATTAATTGGTGAGCCTGGAGTTGGTAAAACAGCGATCGCCGAAGGATTAGCTCAGAGGATTGTCAACGGCGATGTGCCTGAATCGCTTAAAAATCGTCAGTTGATTTCCCTGGATATGGGTAGCTTGATTGCAGGAGCAAAATATCGCGGAGAGTTTGAAGAGCGTTTACGGGCAGTCTTAAAGGAAGTAACCGAATCTAGTGGACAGATAGTTTTATTTATTGATGAAGTGCATACTGTTGTAGGGGCAGGAGCGAGAGAAGGCTCAGGCTCAATGGATGCAGGTAATTTACTCAAACCGATGTTAGCACGGGGAGAATTGCGCTGTATTGGGGCGACAACTCTGGATGAATATCGCAAGCATATTGAAAAAGATCCAGCCCTAGAAAGGCGTTTTCAACAGGTATACGTCAAACAACCTTCAGTCGAAGATACCATTTCCATCCTGCGAGGACTTAAAGAAAGATACGAAGTCCATCACGGGGTAACTATTACTGATTCAGCGTTAGTAGCAGCAGCAACTTTATCCCAACGCTACATTACAGAACGTTTTTTACCCGATAAAGCGATCGATCTAATCGACGAAGCAGCAGCTAAGTTAAAAATGGAGATCACTTCTAAACCTAGTGAATTAGAAGATATTGATCGCCGTATTATGCAGCTAGAGATGGAAAAGGTTTCTTTAACAGGTGAAAGCCAGCGTCCAGGAATATTAGCGATTGATCGGGCTGCTAAACAGAGGCTAAGTAAAATTAAGGCGGAAATCGAAACTCTCAAAGGTAAGCAAACTGGATTAGCTTCTCAATGGCAATCTGAAAAGCAATTACTGGATGAAATTAACGCCCTTAAGGAAGAAGAAGAAAAAATCCGTCTGCAATTAGATCAAGCAGAAAGAGCCTACGACCATGAAAAAGCTGCACAATTAAAATACGGTAGGTTGGAAACTCTCCAACGAGAACTAGAAGCCAAAGAAACTAAACTATTTGATATTCAATCTCAGGGAACAACGCTTTTAAGAGAACAGGTAACAGAATCAGATATTGCTGAAATTGTTGCTAACTGGACAGGAGTACCAATTAATCGACTTTTAGAATCAGAAAGACAAAAATTACTACAACTCGAAGGACATCTTCATCAACGGGTGATTGGACAACAAGAACCTGTGGCTGCCGTAGCTGCTGCCATACGTCGAGCTAGAGCAGGAATGAAAGATCCTGGTAGACCGATTGGTTCTTTCTTGTTTATGGGGCCAACAGGAGTCGGTAAAACCGAATTAGCCAGAGCTTTAGCTGCCTTGCTTTTTGATAGTGAAGATGCGATGGTACGGATTGATATGTCTGAATATATGGAAAAACACGCCGTATCTCGTTTAGTGGGTGCGCCTCCAGGATATGTGGGTTTTGAAGAAGGGGGACAGTTAACCGAAGCGGTGCGTCGTCGTCCATATTGTGTGGTGCTACTAGACGAAGTAGAAAAAGCTCACAAGGATGTGTTTAATATCTTGTTGCAAGTACTCGATGATGGCAGAATTACCGACTCTCAAGGTCGAGTAGTGGACTTCCGCAACGCCATTATTGTGATGACTAGTAATGTGGGCAGTGAACATATTCTCAATGTCCAAGGAGAAGATCGCGATTATGAAGAGATTTACAAGCAAGTTAATCAAGCTCTGAGAAATCATTTTCGCCCTGAGTTTCTCAACCGCATTGACGATTTAATTATCTTCCACGGTTTGAAAAAATCCGAACTCAAGCAAATTGTGACGATTCAGATTCAAGGTATACAACGTTTACTGAGTGAACAAAAAATTACTATTGAGCTATCTACCGCCGCCCAAGACCGTATTGTCAATATTGGTTACGATCCTGCTTACGGAGCGCGTCCACTTAAACGAGCAATTCAACGGGAACTACAAAACCCCATTGCGACCATGATTTTAGACAATACCTTCACCGCAGGCGATAAGATTTTAGTTGATTGCGTTGATAATAGTTTAATTTTTGACAAAGAATCATCTCCGATAGAAGTAGAAACAGCTAAATTATCCCAAGGTAAAGAGTCAACCACTAACACCGCTAAAACTCCAGAAAAATCTGACCAACAAACACTATCCGAACCAGATGAAAAACCAGAAGTAGTCTCATCAGAAAAATAGACTTAAAAGGCAAAAGCTCACAAGTAGCAAAGTTATGAAATCTTGATTCAGTAGCAATTGATACTTACGCTGGGCAAAATTATAGGTAAATTGAGGGGATATATGTGTATAAGGTTGTAATTAATGGCAGAAATATAAATTTAGCCAGTCAGCTTTATCTTCCTATGTATATTATCCTGCTCAAACCGTTAATTTGGGCGAGTTAACCTGTAGTTAATAAAAAGTCTAATCATGGTAGCGATGGGTGTGTTTCCAGCTATCTACTCTACTCTCTCTCCTCAAGCTTTGATCGAGGGAGTTCTAACTAGATATGAGCTAGGAACAATTAATCAATGTTTGTTTTGGCATCGTGGTTTAGGTGATATCTATTTAATTAATACTCCCAGCCAGTCTTATATTCTCAAAGTCTCCCATCATCACTGGCGATCGCAGTCAGATATCC
>CAYMWC010000383.1:0-3801 GCA_964393695.1 uncultured Pleurocapsa sp. | reverse complement strand
AAGTCAGAAGTCAAAAGTCAAAAGTCAAAAGTCAAAAGTCAAAAGTCAAAAGTCAGAAGGCTGAAAGTACGAGTATGAATTCACATTATGAATAAACAACGATTATTTCTCTCTTTGCGTCTGTGCGCCTCTGCGCGAAACAAAATTCGTACCTTGACTCTGCAAGACCAATTCTTGCCGTTGCATTATCCAATAACAAAAGCCTGAAAAGATCACAATCCCCAGAGTAGAAAATATCTGCGACCCCGATGAACCATGCCAATAATTAAACTTAGCTGGTTCTGGGATGGTCAGAGTTAAAATGCAAACTCGGATCACGCCTAAAATAAACCCAATCGCGAGCGATATTATCGGTATTAAAATACGCTGCGTCTTGTCAAGAGCAACAAAAGTTACCAACAACAAAGCCATTTTTAACATTAAAAGTATCATCGGTACTCCAGCGCAAGGATAGTCTACTATTGCTTTAAATTCTCCTCGTTCTGGTAAAGATATCAAGACTTCGTTTCCCTGACTGGCAACATTAAATCCCAAATAATAGAGCAAATAAGTGGCAAATTTGGCGTTTAAAACCGTAATGTGAATCAAACTATCAATAAAACGTCCAATGACTCCAGTGGGGAAAAATAAGAACCAAGCAAAAAATAATTCTTGACCATATTGGCGTAAATTTCTAAACCCTGATGCAATCAAAGCTAGGCTTGCTGTTGTTAAAAATGGCAATAAAGGAATTAGAGTTGATTCAAACCAAAATAGAGAAATAGTTTTAGTTAAAATTAATCCAATTAAGAGTAGTCCTAGAAAACTAGAAATTAGGTCGCTGTTGTAACTCAGTTTATTGCGCCTCTGCCATAGTAACCAGATAATTGCCCCCCAAAACAAACAATCTGTAGTCAAGATATCCAAATCTCCTGTAGTTCTCCAGATTAGATTGAGATATAAAATACTTAAACTAATTAAACTTGAGAACAGCCAAGTGCGATCGCTAAAATGCGATATTTTCATAGTTATTATTACGGATAGAAAATACTAAGAGGTTGTCTAAGAAGTCTCATTTGCTATCTTAAAGCCCCCCTAAATCCCTAGGGCTGTTTCATTCTCGATCAATCATGAGCAATAGGGGCTTAGGGATATAGGGAATTGGGGAAATAAGACGATAAATTATGATTTAGCTCTTTTTTAACAACCACTTATCAGCATTATTAGTCATGATGACAATTAGTCCTAGAATTTGATTGTACTTACCGTCAAGCTCTCTTCCTGAATCTATGTCTAAATATTGACATTTAACTCTTCATGGTTACTAATAAATTTTGGTTTATTTGGCTGCATTTTGTCTCCCTACTTCCCTATCTCCCTAATTCCCCACTATTCTAGAGTTTTTTTGAGAATGAAACAGCCCTTACAAGGGTAGACTTTTTACATTTGATGGCTTGAATGGGTAAAGGGAGTAGAGGGGGAAACGCCTTAGATCTCCTTAAAAAGAGAGTATCTACTAAGAAGAAAAATAAATTCTACACTTTATATTTTTATCTTGAACTAAGTCATATTATTTAAACTGTTCAAATTCTCATCAATCTTAATAACAAATTAGTGATTATGTCTATAGCCGTAGAAAATTAGATTAGGACATTAATAGTAATCGGCTCGTAAGTAGCGCGAAATTCCGTTGCGCGGGTTCCCCGCGTTGAGGAAATTTCGTAAGACGGAAGTAGAAAATAGATATAAAAAAAGCGAGCTTAACTCACTTTGCAAATACTATCTTATGTATATACTCTTATCAATAGCTTAAGTAGTTTTTAACCTTTTTCTGATTGCACGAAATCCAAAAAAGCTACCACACATAATAATTCCTAAGCTGGGGCTAAATTCAAAGGGAACTTCTCGTGCAGTTTCAGCCAGCAGAAATTCAAAATCTAAACTTGGTGGCTCATTATTAGTTCGTAAAGATATTGAATCTACACTAGAAAAATTAACACTATTGTTCGTAACTGTACCGTAGTTAAAAAACACACTTCCCACACTGGATATATTCGATTTTATAATACTACCAGTATTACCAGATGTATCTTTGACCTCAAAAATCAAGTCTACACTTTGATCTATGTAGCCAATATCCAACTTAAAAGAGTTGTGTCCACCCAAAGTTAAATTTTTTCCTCCCAAACCAGCAGAATTAATTCCATCCCAAGTAAATGTTGCTCTAGACTTAGTTTGATTACCTGTCTCCAAAATTGCAATTCCATTATTCACTTCCAACAGTGCGCTTCTTGTACCAGAAATAACTTCTACCTTAGACTCACGTTCAAGACCAATAATACTAGATTCTAAAGCTGCCGTAACGGAACTCTGTTGAGAACCAGTTCCAGTTTGAGTAATTGGAGCTTGTACCTCACTAAATAAATCGATCGTGACAGCTATTGCTGGAGTTGGCATTAAGCCCAACAGCAACGTACTCAATCCCAAATAAGCAATAGTTGATAGTTTCATTTTGTTCCAGTTTAAATAATAAAAAATGTAGTTTTTTGCCATAACCATGTAATTCGATCTATATAAGCTACTCTTCTTTAATATGCTGTTAACTCCTGTACAACTAGCAACAATTTATTGTATCTACATCGAAGATAATTTGATATGAGTAATTGTATTTAATTTAAAGCAATCGAAAAATAAAAAATTAAGTATATTTAGCGATCTTTTGGATATATTTTTAGTAGTAGTAGTAGGGTAGACAGAGTAGTTTAGATAAAGTAAAAATGCTTCAAATTATTAATACTGCCCACCAAAACAATTACTCACCAACCCTATCTGCAATATCTTTAAAATCAGGATATTGTCATTAAGAAGGCTGAATTAGAGAAAATCAGGATGCTCAAGGTAAAGTATCACCAGTGGAATCAGAGCAGAGAGCAGTTAAGAGAAATAGCACTTACTGCCGATCATCCTCGCACCAGAGAACGCTTTATGGCTCTCTATGAAATTTGTCTGGGAAAAAGCGCGACAGAAGTAGGACAACAGACCCAGCCAAACCCACAAACGGTTATGGACTGGGTACATCGGTATAATCAGAGTGGAGCAGATGCCTTGACCTTTAGACAGACAGGAGGTCACCCCCCCCTTTATCTATAGATGCAATTTCAGGTTTGGATGGATTAATTAGAGAGGGATTAGCAGTAGCAGCTACGCCGCCTCAAAAGAGAGAAGCAAAATCTCATCAACCGAGATGGACTTTAAAACGACTAAGAAAATGGTTGGAGTCAAAATTTGGATTAAGATGTTGTCGAGAGACGGTACGCAAAGCTTTGCGAGGTTTGGGCTTTTCGGGGAAAAAGGCGCGTAAACTGTTGAACAAAGCCAATCCCCAAAAAAGAAGCGAATTTCTCGAACAACTAGAGAGCTTATTAGAAGAGACTATCCAAACTGGACGCTTATTGGTTTACATTGATGAGGCTCATATTTATCTCGATACTGATGAAGGTTATGGTTGGTCGATTGAGGGAGAGCGTTTTTGGGTTAGTTCTTGTTCCCCTGGACTCAAAAAAGTTTCCTTCTATGGAGTTTATCTCTACATTGATCGATTGTGGGTCACAACTCACCTCAAACCTAAAGTAGAAAAACTACGGGTCTCAACCTAGACGGGGTTTAAGTCTTGAGTTACTTTTGAGTGGATTTCTCTAGTAAGTATCGGTTTTCTATATGCACTGCCGTTAGGTAATTTATGCTATATTGTGTACATCTGCGTACACAATTAACAGTCAGCCAAACTAATGTTACAAAAAATTGGCATCCGCGAATTTAGAA
>CAYMWC010000382.1:0-3821 GCA_964393695.1 uncultured Pleurocapsa sp. | reverse complement strand
AACACTATTTCCAGTCGCGATCGCTGTGCAGTTATTTCTCAAAACTGTTTATCTATTAAAAATACAGGTCAGGTAAATCACTAATGTAATTACTGACAATCGTATTTTTATACTTAAATAAACCACCACTAGGAATTTACTGACTTTTACAGAAATTCAAGAAAAATAGCGTTTTTGTCGCCAAAAAAATCAATAAATCTAGTCAGTTTCGAGAAGTTGTGCGCTAATAATCCTGAAGCCAAAGTCGAGATAGATAAATTTTTGAGGAGATTATTTAGAGTGATCGCACGGGTAGTGTAAATGATTGTGACTTCAAAATTTTCTAATAAACCTATAGCACAAAGTTATTATAAATTAAGAGCGATCGCCTTCAACAATCGATAGGGAGGTCGTGGGACAGGCTGTGAAGAATTTAAACATATTTACGCACTAGATGCTAGCATATTGGCGTACAAAGTATTTCTGTTCGGAACTCAGAACTTTTAACTTTTTTGATTTAATCAAATATTAAAAATGCAAAAAAATCATACCTTGATTCAGCAACGTCACTAAATTTTTTTGTTCAGAAAAAGACCGATTGGTCTGTAAAATTAATCATTCATTTCAGAGGATGTAGATCAAATGTCAAAGATTAAAAATGGTTCAACTGCGATCGCTTGTGCTTCAGGGGGTTTTAAGGCAATTTTTGTACACAGCGTTTTAAGTGCTTTTGAAGAAGCAAACTTTCGCCCAGATGTTTATAGTGCTGCTTCTGCTTCGGTAGTGGTTGCAGCTTTGGCAAATGTTAGTCAAGCCAGTCAAGCAGGTATCAACTATTGGTTAAAAGGACTAGAAATATACACTCACACCAAAAGTATGAGTCAAGTTTCTTTAGCAGGAATCGATTACTTTAATACTCATGGTGGTGAAGAACTTTTTCAATCTCAGAAGTCTCAGTTTTATGTTGCTGTCAATGCGGTAACTAACGATGAAATTGCCGAACAAACTCAAAGTAAACAAGCTCGAAGATTGGGCAAAAAACTCTTAATCGCTGCTGCCAAGAATGAACCTAGTTGGATAAAGCGACATTTGAGACTGGATCTTTTTAGTACCACTGCAAAAGACAGTTTTGCTTTAAATCGAGACAATTTTAGCGAGGTTGCTTATGCTTCTACCAGAATGCTGCATAACTATGACGTACCAGCATGGATTAATAATCAACCCTACGTTGATGCTTCTTATACCTGCGTTTGTCCTGCATTGGAAATGGTTGAACAGGGATATCAAACAGTAATTGCGATCGCCACCGAAGCGGGTAACTTTTATCGAGATTTATTCCAATCGCAAGTTATGCCCACACATTACCAACAAGTACCAATACGTATAATTCAGCCAGATATAAATCCCAAAGATATGGGTGTAGATGTTTTCCAAGCTACACCTGAAGGAATAGCAGCAGTCTATCAACACGGTTTAGACAAAGGTAAAGCGTTTTTAGCGTAATTAAATTAACTCTGGAGGATCAAACCAATGCAGCGAAGTAAAACATGGTTACTGTCAATCTTAATTTTGAGCATTGCTATCACCAGCATTCACTACACTGATAACGCTATTTACGTTCGCGAATATCCCGAACCAGAATGGTTTACAACTTCTGGCGTATTGATTACCTGGGTAGTAATGACTGCGATCGCATTTATAAGTTACTGGCTTTATAGCCGACAAAAATTTTGGCTAAGTTATTTTCTGTTAGGTATGTATGCTGGTACGGGTTTATCTAGTCCAGCCCATTACTTTTATGGTGAACTGTCTCAGTTTTCTATAAAAATGCACATTCTTATTTGGACTGATGTATTTGTAGGATTATCGGTAGTTGCATTCTTAACTTGGTCACTATTAATTGCTCAAGAATGGCGTAGTAACAAGGAGATAGAAGAATGAACACAGTCAATAAAAACAAGCCTTTACTAATTACAATTGCTACCAGTCACTACTGCGAAAAAGTGCGCTGGGCATTAGATAGCTTAGAGATAGATTATGTCGAAGAAAACCACGCACCACCATTTCATCGACAATATACATCCCGTTATGGAGGCACAAGTGTACCTGTTTTATTCATTGATGGCAAAGCTTTCACTGATTCTAAAGATATCTTGCATTATTTAGATACTATTGTCCCTAATCAGCTTTATGCCCAAGATCCAGAATTACGCCGTCAAGCAGAAACCTTAGAAGCATTATTTGATGACAAATTAGGAGTAGCAACGCGCAATTGGGCTTATTACTATGCTATCCAACAACCTTGGTCAATTCTAGCTGCCTGGAGTAAGGGAATAAGCTTAATGGAGAAAGTTAAATGTGCGATCGCTTTTCCTGTATCAACTAAGATAATCAAACAAAAATACAACTTAACTTTAGAAGGTAAAGAAGCTCCTGTACAAGGTATTAGAGAAGTTTTCGACATCGTTAACCAGAAAGTCAATTTAGGTCAAAAATATCTGTTAGGAGATCGCTTTTCGGCAACAGACATTACTTTTGCTGCTTTGGCTTCTCTCGTTATTCGTCCTGAACATCATCCTTTTTATGATTCCCGACTAGCGAAATTACCAACGGAAATGGTTGCGTTAGTAGAAGAGCTACGAGCAACCCCCGCAGGTGAATTAGTGATGCGTATGTATCGACAACATAGACATTAGAGGAATTGACAAATATGAAAATAAACTCGTTATATATTTCTGTAAAAGATCGCGATCGCGCTAAAAACTCTTATCAAAATATCATATTTGAATGTGAGCCATCACTAACAACAGATCGTTTTGTATTTTTCAGTAATCAGTAATTAGTAATCAGTAATTAATAATCATGCTGCAATTTTATTACAACCCTCTATCCCCCTTATCCCGTCGCGTTTGGATTGCTTTATTAGAGAAACAAATTCCGTTTACGCCGATACTTGTCAATCTTAAAGAAGGAGAACAATTTAAGCGCGAGTTTCTAGCGATTAATCCCTTTCATCATGTACCAGTAATTATTGACGATGGTTTGCGAGTTTTAGAATCGTTGGCGATTTTAGACTATTTAGAATGCAAGTATCCTCAAAATCCCTTGCTGCCAAGAGATCCATCACAATTAGCTAAAGTTAGAATGGCACAAATGGTAGCCAATAACGAATTATCTGCTTTGGTCATTCCGTTAATCAGCGAAACAGAAGATTCACTGCAATTAAAGAAAGCAAAACGCAAAATTACTAGAATATTGAACTTTTTAGCAGAATTATTAGCTAATGATGCTTATTTTGGCGAAAGTATCTTGTCTTTGGGTGATATTGTGGCAGGAAATGCGGTGATTCTAGTTGGAAAATTAGGTTTTGATCTAAGTCAAATTGAGCAGATTGAAAGGTGGCGCGATCGCTTGATGGAAAGAAAAATTTGGCAGCAAACTCAACTTAATGATGAACAGATAGAAATATTTAAACAAACAGTACAAGAATTAATTAAATTACAAGGCAAAAATCAAATTATTAGCAAGGTAAAGCAATCATCTTAATCTCTCTTTGATAATTAAAAAAAATTAAACACAGGATGTAGATAAAATGTCAAAGACTAATCATGGTTCAATAGCGATCGCCTCTGCATCAGAGAGTTTTAAAGCAATTTTTGTACACGAGGTTTTATAGCAGTTGCCAAGACCGTTAGGACATTTCACCGTTTTCTCTTTCCTTTAAACCATAATTTGTGATGTCCTAACTAATATGTCCGTTGCTATATTATCTTAATGAACGATACTGGTTTCTCCATTAGGACGGTCAATTAGAGTAATTCCCATTTGTTGTAATTGTTCCC
>CAYMWC010000381.1:0-3832 GCA_964393695.1 uncultured Pleurocapsa sp. | reverse complement strand
GCGGACTGTAAATCCGCTGGCTATGCCTACGCTGGTTCAAATCCAGCTCGGCCCACCACTTAGATTTTGGTTAACTAGCCTTGTTAAACTTTACTAAATTGTCTTCATATGAGTTTAACGGCAGACATACTTTCACAACAACCAGACAATATACTAGTAAGATTACGCCAAGCAGATCAGTTTTGGTCAGCTTTACGCTCAGGAAATATAGAAGCACCAGAAGTTGTTACCCAAAGTTCAGAAATTATTGGTGAATGTGATACCGATATTGTGATTTGTGGAGGAACATTAGGAATTTTACTGGGTGCAGCCTTACAAAGGCGTGGGTGGCAAGTTAGCTTAATTGAACGGGGAGTTTTAAAAGGTAGAGAACAAGAATGGAATATCTCTCGTAAAGAATTAGAGACATTTATTGAATTAGAACTATTAACTCCAGCAGAATTAGAACAGGCGATCGCGACAGAATATAATCCAGCCAGAGTCGGTTTTCCTAATAGGGAAGTGTGGGTGGAAGATGTTCTTAATATTGGGGTTGATCCTGTTTATTTATTAGAACAACTAAAACAGAAATTTCTCCAAGCAGGAGGCAAACTATTAGAAAATACAGCCTTTAACTCAGCCACAGTTCATCCTGATGCAGTAGTACTAAAAACAGGGGATGAAAGTATTACTACTCGTCTGTTAATTGATGCTATGGGTCATTTTTCACCTATTATTAAACAAGTAAGAAAAGGCGCAAAACCTGAAGCGGTTTGTGTGGTAGTTGGTAGCTGCGCTCAAGGATTTCCAGAAAACAATTCAGGGGATTTAATTTATGCTTTTACCCCGATAATCAATCAGTGTCAGTATTTTTGGGAAGCTTTTCCTGCTAAAGATGGTCGTACCACCTATATGTTTAGCTATTTGGATGCTAATCCCCAAAGACCTAGCTTGGAATATTTTATGGACGAATACCTGCGTCTTTTACCAGAATATCAAGGTATTCAATTAGAAAAATTAGAATTTCAGCGATTTTTGTTTGGTTTTTTTCCTGCTTATAAAAATAGTCCTATTAAACTGCCTTTTGACCGTATTTTACCTGTAGGCGACAGTGCAGGTGGACAATCGCCAGTAAGCTTTGGTGGTTTTGGAGCGATGGTAAGGCATTTAAAACGCTTGAGTGATGGTATAGATGAAGCTTTAACTGTAGACAATTTAAGCAGCCAAGATTTATCTCTCCTGCAACCATATCAACCCAATATTTCTGTCACCTGGCTATTTCAACAAACTATGAGTGTCGCTGTAGACAAACAAGTTAATCCCCAACAGATTAACAATCTAATGAGCGGTGTGTTTGGAGTTATGGAGCGTTTGGGAGATGATGTTCTTAAACCATTTTTGCAGGATGTAATTCAGTTTATGCCTTTAGCTAAAACCTTACTCTTGGTTAATCCTAAGCTGGTTCTGCCTTTATTACCCCAAATTGGTCTGAATTCTTTGGTTAACTGGAGTTGGCATTATTTTAATTTGGCATTGTATAGCGGTTTGTATAGTGGAGCTAAATTAGTTGAACCAATAGCTAAAAATTTGTCTCCCAGCAAGCAATATTATTATCATCGCTGGTTAGATGCTTGGAAATATGGTTCAGGTGGTGATTATGAAGAGGATTGAGCAACTTTTAATGAATTGATGATTTTGGTGGTAGCGATCGCTCATTGAAGCTAGGTTCTTTAGAGGATTTAATGTAGGCTAGAAGCGTAAAGTTAATAAAAAAATACTAATAATTTGGCTGGGGTTTCGCTAAACTGCTGATAGTAATAATTATTTATTTTGACTCCAGCAAGCTAAATATATTTATCTAGATGCTCATAAATTTAAAGATCAATAATTTTGCTTTGGTTGATTCTCTAGAACTCAATCTGGGTATGGGATTAAGTGTTTTAACAGGAGAAACTGGAGCAGGAAAATCCATTATTTTGGATGCCATTGATGTTGTTTTGGGTGGGAAAACAACTAGCCGTATGATTCGTGGTGGTAGCGATCGCTCGCTCATTGAAGCTACATTTCAGATTAGTTCTAGTTTAAATACCTGGTTGGAAGCTCAAGAGATTGATCCTTTAGAAGAGAATACTTTAATCTGTAGTCGTGAAATTATAGTCAGTAAAACTAATTTGAGATCTCGCAGTCGGGTAAATGGGGTGTTAGTTAACCGTCAGTTGATGGCTGAATTGCGATCGCGTCTGGTGGAAATTACTGCTCAAGGACAAACGGTAAATTTATTGATTGCTGAAAAGCAACGGGATTTATTAGATGCTTATGGTGGTAAAGCAATTATGCAACAACTGACCAAGGTAAGCACGACTTATGATACCGCACAACAAGCTAAACGGGAATTAGATAAAAGACTGCAATCAGAGCAAGAATTACTACAACGGCAAGATTTATTACAATTTCAGCTAAAAGATTTAACGGAAGCGCAATTAACTGATGCCGACGAATTAGATGAACTAGAACAAGAGCGCGATCGCTTGTCTCATGTAGTTGATTTGCAACAACTGGGTCATCAAGCCTATCAAATGCTCTACGAAGGTGAGCAAGATCAACCAGCAGCAGCAGATCTCTTAGGGAAAGCGGAATCTTGTTTGATGGAGATGGTGGAATATGATCCAGAATTAGCCTCAATTCTCGAAATGGTACAGTCGGGGTTGGCGCAAATTGTCGAGGCAGGACAACAAATCAGTGGCTATAGCGAAGACTTAGAAGCCGATCCAGAACGTTTAGATGAAATAGAAACCAGAATTAGACAGCTAAAAAATATCTGTCGCAAATATGGCCCCGATTTGTCAGACGCGATCACTCTTTACGAACAGCTACAGCAAGAATTAGCTGAAATTACCGATGGAGGACAATCGATTGCATCTTTGCAGCAAGAGTATCAATTAGCGATCGATCAGTTGATTCAAGAATGCCAAAAATTAACCCAACTACGTCAGAAAGCAGCCAGCAAACTAGAAAAACAACTAGTTAAAGAACTAAAACCCCTGGCGATGGAAAAAGTAATTTTTGAATGCCGTTTACTCGAATGTTCCCCAACTGCTATGGGTGCAGATAAAGTAATGTTTTATTTTAGTCCCAATGCTGGGGAAGTAAGTCAGCCATTATCAGTAATCGCTTCTGGTGGGGAAATGAGCCGTTTTCTCCTGGCTCTCAAAGCCTGTTTTACTGGCACAGAACAAAGTTCTAGTACCTTAATCTTTGATGAAATCGATGCAGGAGTATCAGGGAAAGTGGCACAAGCGATCGCCGAAAAACTCCACCAACTTGGCAAACAACATCAAGTCTTGTGTGTTACCCATCAACCCCTAATTGCTGCAATGGCTAACGGACATTTCAAAGTAGAAAAAACTATTGTTGAAGAAACTACCAAATCTCAGTCAAACAATGGTAGCTCTAGTCTTGCCGATATTCGCACAGTTGTCAGAGTGAAATCCCTGAGTGAACATACAGTTAGAGTCGAAGAATTAGCCCAAATTACAGGTGGACATTCCGCCGAAGACGCGATCGCTTTTGCTGAATCTCTGTTAACTAAAGCAGCTAAATATCGAACTAATTACTGAAATAGTTATTAGGCGATCGCAATTTTTTGTAAAACAGTTATTTGGTATAAATCTCGCGCCAAGACGCAAAGACGCAAAGAAAAGAACGCTAAGGGTTTAAAGGTTTTGGAATAAAGGCGATCGCTTTTTAAATAAAATCGGGAATTTTATATCCCACATCCAGCAGCCCCACAGATGAAAGATGAAAGAAATCGCTCAAAAAGCAGGATTGAATCTTGAAGAAAAAAGTTAATCTG
>CAYMWC010000380.1:0-3854 GCA_964393695.1 uncultured Pleurocapsa sp. | reverse complement strand
AGACAGAAACCACCTGCTCAACTGAGTGAAACGAAGTAGCTGGTGGTGGTTCATAGGAAATATAACATGGCTTTAAATAATAAAATTATTCAAAATTCCCTAATTCCCTACCAGACCATCTTCTAATTAATTTGACCTACTTACTTAGAATTGCTGATTGTGTTTGTAGATATCGTATATTTAACTTGCGTTGACCGTTAAGGATTTCTGTTGATGTTTTTCTGATTTTTTTCTATTTTTCCCTATTATGCGACTGGCTATCTTAAAAGTTTTCTGAGAAGAACAATTGAGACAATTTGGTATTCAAAAAGGCCACTTGATACCATTTATGATTCTATATTATTCTTTTGCGAGACAATTAAAAAATCAATAGAGTAAAATTGAGTTGGATTATTAATTCAACTTTAAGTAAAGATACTATGAAGAAGCTATCAAAATATTCCCTATTACGATAATATTTTTCAGTAATAATAATTAATCTGCTTTGTTCATTGATATAACCTGAATGTTAAATAATAAGTGAGAAAGATATCGTAGTCTAAAAATAAGATTGAGAATTGCGGAAGGTAAAAATTTACCCACGAATCATTAATTAATCGGTAAAAACATATATATAATGTAAAGCCGTAGTTAATTAAAACATAGCCTAAAATAAGCTTTTGCAAATTAAAATTGCATCTTTTAAACAGTCCCTACACCTACACCCAATCTCAACAAGCAAATTAAATACTTGACAGATGATAAAGTAGAGAAGATCTATGCGAGAAAAAATGTTATTCAATTGCTGCCTAATTGGAGAAGGAAATTTACTGATAGAATGTGCCGAAATATTGCTCCAAAAAAAGTGTCAAATTGAAGGAATTTTATCTCTAGATCCAATAGTTAAACAATGGGCAAATGCTAACGAAATTAGCAATTTACAAAATCTTCAAGAATTACTCCAGCTAATAAAAACTGTAAAATGTGATTATCTTTTTAGCATTGTTAATCACGCTATTTTGTCGTCAGAGATTATAAATTCAGTCGGGAAAGCAATTAATTATCACGATGCATTACTGCCAAGCTATGCTGGTCTTAATGCTGCTGCTTGGGCAATTATCAACGGCGAAACACAACACGGTATCACCTGGCATGAAATAACGGCAGAAATTGATACTGGCAACTTACTCAAGCAAGTAAAAATAGATTTAGAATCATCAGAAACTGCTTTAACTTTAAATGCTAAATGCTATCAAGCAGCGATCGCTGCTTTTAGAGAATTAGTTGTTGATTTAGCTAGTGAGGCAGTAACTTCAACCCCACAAAATTTACAACAGCGTAGTTACTTTGCTCGTCATCAAAAACCTCAAAACCTGGGCATCCTAGACTTTGAACAACCAGCAGCAGTAATTGATAATTTAGTGCGAGGTTTAGATTTTGGTAACTATCCTAATCCTCTGACAACAGCCAAATTATTACTAAATATCAGCAATGATTTGGACTATGTAATTGTTACCAAAGCTAAAAAACTCCTCAGCCAATCTCAACAGCTACCAGGGACAATTATTGAGATTCAAGCTGATCAATTAATCGTGGCAACGGGTAGCCAAGACATTGCTCTACAAGCTATTACTAATAAACACGGAGAAGTTAGCTCAATTGCGGAATTAGTTGCCGATTATCAGTTGACTGGTGGACAAAAGTTACCGTTAGTCACCAAAGAATTAAGCACAGAAATAGTTAAACTGACCAGCCAACTAGCACCAGGAGAAAAGTATTGGCGTAAACAATTAACCCAATGGCAACCTTTAAACCTGCCTGGGGTCAAAAAAACGATAACTTCGGCAACTTCCCAGAATTACCGACGAGTTAAGTTACCTCTAAGTCAAAAAGTAATTGATTGTATTCAACAAACCTATGGGATCACGAGAACTTCAGAAGTCATTATTGCTATATTGGCAATTTATCTAGCCCGTTTAAGTGGTAATCAGCAAATTACTTTGGGATTTGAATTCTCTGGTGAACAGGCGTTAGCGAAGCTTAACGAAGTTATCGCTCCTTGGTTTGCTAGTTGTGTACCTGGCAATATTAGTATTGCACCCACAGAAAATTTAACTACTGTAATTGAAGCGATCGCCAAGAGGCTAAAACTTAATCAACAATATCAAACCTATGCTACAGATTTGATAGCGAGATATCCACAATTAGCTAGTAAAACAATTGATTTTGCAGTTACGGTGACACAAAATGCGGAGAGTGCTTCTGGTGATTTGATTTTGAGCGTTTTTGCATCAGAATACTATTGGTTGTACAATGCAAAAATCTTTTCCGAAGCGCAAATTACAACTATGTTAGAACAATGGGAGACTCTTGTAGAGGGAGTTGTTAACCATGAAAGTCTTACCGTATCTCAACTGCCGTTAATCTCTCCTTCAGAAGTCAAACAGGTGTGGGAATGGAATCAAACCTCTAGAGACTATCCAGCCCAATTATGTCTTCATCAGTTGTTTGAAGCTAGAGTAATAGAAGATCCTGACGCGATCGCTGTAGTCTGTCAAGGAAAATCTTTAACTAGAAGAGAATTAAATCGCCAAGCTAATCGATTAGCACACCATCTCCAACAGTTGGGAGTTCAGCCAGAAACTTTGGTCGGTGTTTGTTTAGAGCGTTCCTTAGAAATGGCGATCGCTGTATTTGCTATTCTCAAAGCTGGAGGGGCTTATGTACCTTTAGATCCCAATTATCCTGCTGCCAGACTCAACTATCTTTTGGAAGATGCTCGCGTAGACGTATTGTTAACTCAAGAAAAATTATTGGAGAGATTGCCAGAAACTTCTGCTCAAATTATCTGTCTGGATCAAAGCAGAGAAACAAAGGTAGGCAAGGACACGAATCCTCTTAGTTCTGTAAACAGCCATAACTTAGCCTATGTAATCTATACCTCTGGTTCAACAGGCAACCCCAAAGGAGTAGCGATCGAACATCATAGTGCGGTTAATACTTTGTGCGATCTTGAGCAGCGTTTTGCCGTCCAGCCTCAAGACCGTGTTTTAGCTGTTTCATCCTTGAGCTTTGATTTATCAGTTTATGATCTGTTTGGAGTTTTAGGTTCGGGAGGAACAGCAATTATACCTCAACCTGCGACTTGTCCCGATCCAGAACATTGGCTAGAACTAATGACTCAAGAACAAGTTACTATCTGGAATTCAGCCCCAGCACTTTTAGAATTGCTAGTTAACTATCTGATTACATATAGTCGGCAATTACCGCCATCATTGCGTTTAATCTTACTTAGTGGCGATCGCATTAATCCCAATTTAATAACTCAACTGCAAAATTTTAACCCACAACTACAAATCATTAGTTTGGGGGGAGCAACAGAAGCTTCAATTTGGTCAATTTATTACCCAATACCTCAAAACTGGCCAACTGGCAAAACCATTCCTTACGGTCGTCCTCTTGATAATCAATCTTTTTATATTTTAGATTCCGAACAACAGTTAGCCCCTATCGGAGCAATAGGAGAGCTATACATTGGTGGAGTTGGAGTAGCAAGAGGTTATCTACATCGTCCAGAATTAACTAAAGAGAAATTTATCGCCGCTCCATTTAATACTTCAACTACAGCCCGTCTCTACAAAACAGGAGATTTAGGACGTTATCTCGAAGATGGTAACATTGAGTTTTTGGGACGAATTGATAACCAGGTCAAAATTCGCGGTGTCAGAATTGAACTAGGAGAAATCGAAGCTGCTTTACTACAATGTCAAGAAATTCAAGAAACATTAGTTACAGTTAATTCCGATAGTCCCGAGCGATCGACTTTGGTTGCTTACTCTATCTTAAAACCCAACTCAACTCTGACTAGCCAACAA
>CAYMWC010000379.1:0-3857 GCA_964393695.1 uncultured Pleurocapsa sp. | reverse complement strand
TTAGTTAGTATCTCACAATAATAGTCGGTTTACTTACGCCCAAATGTACTAGTAGCCACCGCATCTTTAAAAATCGCGTTAGTTAAATCAGAATTTTCAAAAGATACCCGATCCATTAAAGAGCTAGTAAAGTTTGCTTCTTTGAGATTGGTATTAATAAAAATTCCTTTAGTCAAAATCGAATTACTGACATTTGAGCCTTCAAAATTAGCACCTCTAGCATCGGCTGCTGCAAAAACTGCGCCAGCTAAGTCTTGATGAGAGAAATCTTGTCCTCTGATTTCGCTATAGGTGTAGTTGACGGCACTATCTTGAGCGATCGCAGGAGTTGCGCTAAATAAAACCCAAAGTATGGCGATCGCGATAATTAAGAATAAGCTGAATAACCGCTGTTTTAAATGAGACAAAAGCATAAATATAAAGAAGTATTATCTGTTTATTTTAAATAAATTTGATTTGTTTAGTTATAAAGTTCTAGATGTTGTGGCTTTTGGGAAGTTTGCATTCCTTTGTTGATCTTAGATTGAGGTTGTAAAACTGGGGAGCGTTCGCTTCTGCGTACGCGACTAGCGTAATTGCGAAGCGTACCCGAAGGGCTTGCACTCGAATGGGTGTAATCGCGCCAATTATTTTTAGCAATGGTTTTACCTGGGATATATCCTGGTAACAAATTGACACTAATCTGATCAGACTCTAATTCTTGAACAAAATTGACTACAGACATTATTTCTGACACCGACATATTGCTATCTAGTTTTGGTTCAATTTTAGTTACTGTGGTTTGAAAATCACTTATATAAGCAGGAATACTAAGATGTTGACGAATAGTCTCAAAACTATCTTCTTGTCTGACAATTTGCTCCGCTTTATTTCCACAGTCTTGTATGCGATCGTCACAACTAGGTAAAGTAAGTTTGCCACTGTGAGATAACTGTTGCCAAGTTTGGGAAGTGGCACGTACATAACGGTCAATTACCACATCATTTAGCAATTGATTGACCATTTTAGATACCAAAGCAGTACCTCCATAAGCATGAGCATCGGCAATTGTTCCCCAACCGAGTCCAGGAATTTTAACGCGGGTATCGGTAGGAATATTGATTACCTCCGCTAAACCTTGTTGGGGATCGAATTTTAACAGCAAAATTGTTTGACTCTTACCAACAAATTCCTGATCAAACTTAATTAAATCATCAGAATCGGGTTGGACTTCAATTAATAGTATATTGACTGGGCGAGTCAGAGTTGCTTGACTTTCAGCTTGTCCCACAGAAGAATTAGGTTTAATAATAGTCTGAGCAATAGTTTGTTCTACTGCTGTAATTTTACTCAAAGCTACTCCACACCCAGCCGAAACAATAGCTGTAGAGGCAATAATTCCACCCCAAAATAAACCACGAACAAAATAAGACCAGCGAGAATGTTGCTGCCAAAACCATACAGGCTGATGTAATAGGTTAATCTGGTAATTATCGTTGGCTGGCTCGCTAATCTGAGATGTTTCTATTAATTCAGTTTCTTGTTCTGATTGGGTTGGACTATCGGCAAAATTTTCCAAAGCTTCGTTTCGATCTGGCGATCGCTCTTGATTCATAGGAATTTAAATATATTTACTTAACTAGTATTTTCTAAACTAATGTTAATTTAGGGTGTATTCAGTTTTTAATCACACTCAAACTCAAACCATTTTTACAATTAGAAAATGTCACATCATAGATTACTTTGTCTTACAAACAATAACTTTAGACCCCATTTCGGTAATTACGTATATCACATCTTAGCTACTAATTAGAAATAAACATCCTAATAGTAGACAAAAATTTGGTTACATAATATCACCCTAGTCAAAAGTAATTGCATCTGCCGAGCGTCAATCTTATCTAGTCATCAACTTTAAGCAGCTTATTTAATCACCTGCACCATCAAGGAAAAATTAATGGAAATTAAGTTAATCCCAATTATTTTGGCTGGCGGCAAAGGAGAACGTTTTTGGCCCGTTAGTCGCCTCAAAAGACCTAAGCAATTTTTGTGTCTCGATGGTAGTGGTAGGAGCTTACTACAATCTACCGCCGAACGTCTGTTAAATTTAGCAGGTGGTTGGGACAATCTTTGGGTCATTACCTCGGCAATTATCGCTGATGGAGTTAGAGAGCAACTACCCAATTTACCCAACTCAAATATTTTAGTTGAACCTCAAGGTAAAGATACTGCTCCCGCCGTCGCCTGGGCAACTTTAGAAGTAGCCAAAAAGTATGGTCGAGATGCCATTGTCGGTTTTTTTCCTGCCGATCATTGGATTGGGGACATCCTAGCCTATGAAAAAACTCTCGACGCAGCAGCACAAGAGGCAGCCTCCGAGCCTTCGATTGTTACTTTAGGTATTAAACCTAATCAACCAGCTACAGGGTATGGCTATATTGAACAGGGATTAGAAAAAAAGAGCTTTAATGGTCTACCTGTCTATCAGGTAACTCGTTTTACCGAAAAACCTGATCAAACAACTGCTCAATCCTTTATTGATGCAGGTAATTTTAGCTGGAATAGCGGAATGTTTATTTTTCGGGCGGGAGTAGTTTTAGATGAATTACAAAAATATGCCCCTGAGATGTTGCATTTGTTGACAGAGAAAGGTCAAGATGCTTATGCACATTTACAAAAAGAGAGCATTGATTATGCTTTGATGGAAAAAACTCAACTAGCCTGTGTTCTACCTGCTAACTTCGGCTGGGATGATTTAGGTGATTGGAATGGAGTTGAACGTCTCCTTAAGGGCGATCAAATTAATGTTGAGTTAGGTACTCATATTAGCAAAAATACTCAGAATGCAATTATTTATACTAGTAATAATGACGAAGTGATTGTCACAATTGGTTTGAAAGATGTTGTAATTGTTCGGGATGGTAATGTCACCCTAGTGGTTGATAAAGACCATACCCAGGATATTAAACAGGTCGTAACAGCTTTGAAAGACCAGCCAAATTTTAAACATTTACTTTAAGTGAAACTTTTGATAAAAAAAGCCAGAATCATTTTGATGGCTCACTATGCTCATATGCTGGAGTATCGAGCCGAAATATTTCTCTGGGCATTATCTAATTCTCTGCCAATTATACTGATGGGAGTTTGGATTCAGGCTGCCCAAAGCGGTGATTTTGGCTTTAGCTCAACCGATTTTGCCCGTTATTTTTTTAGCGTTTTTATTGTCCGCCAATTCACCACCATCTGGGTAATTTGGGAATTTGAGCGAGAAATCGTTGAAGGGAAATTATCATTTCGTCTATTGCAGCCTCTCGATCCAGTTTGGCATCATGTCGCTAGACATTTAGCCGAAAAAATGACTCGTGTGCCTTTAATTGCTGTGTTTTGTGGTTTATTTTTCTGGCTTTATCCCGATGCAGCTTGGATTCCAGATACCAAAAATCTCTTATTAAGTATAATCGCGATCGCTCTGGCTTTTATTCTCCGTTTTGCTATTCAATATACTTTTTCGATGTTCGCCTTTTGGACAGAAAGAGCCAGCGCGATCGAGCAATTTTGGTTTTTATTTTATATTTTCCTTTCAGGCACAATCGCTCCCCTAGAAGTCTTTCCTGACAATGTCAGGCAGATTGTTGAGTGGACTCCCTTCCCTTACATGATGCACTTTCCTGCTATCTTACTGATGGGCTTACCTACGGATTTTGGCAAAAGTATTCTGATTATGCTTTTTTGGACAAGTATTTTTATTATTATTAATCGCTGGCTCTGGCGCAAAGGGTTAAGACAGTATTCGGGTATGGGAGCATGAACAGTGAGCAGTGACCAGTCATCAGTCATCAGTCATCAGTCATCAGTCATCAGTCATCAGTCATCAGTCA
>CAYMWC010000378.1:0-3908 GCA_964393695.1 uncultured Pleurocapsa sp. | reverse complement strand
GAAAAAACTCTTAAACTCTCCCCCAGTCTCCAAGTCACTCAGTCTCCCAGTCATACTAAATCCGATTGACAAAATATACCTTTATTAATCTTGTAAAAGTAGTTGTAACTCTTCTGACTTCTGACTTCTGACTTCTGACTTACATCACCTTAAAGTGACCTATGAGAACAGGATTTAGTATCAGTCATAACAAGTAAATTAAATGATTAACAGCTTAGGGGAGAAAGATAAGAATCCATTATTTTATATTTAATTTCATCTACCTACTTACGTTGGTCATGTTGTTATTAAAATATTTTTAGATTCTAATTTTATTGAGGAATAAAAGCGATTTTGATCTAAGTAGAATTATGTTTGGCTAAAATATAATTAATTATTAATGGCTAATAATCGATGACTAACCCAACAATAGAAACCGATCTAGCTGAATTATTAAATAAGCTAGATGGAAGATTTGACAGTCTTGATCGCAAAATAGATAAATATCAAGATGAGAACAGACAAGACTTTCAAAGTATTGATAATCGCCTTGAAAACATAGAGGTCATTCAACCAAGGTTAGAAGAAAAGTATGATGCTCAAGAAAAAATTATTACTGAGCTTAAAGATTGAAAAAATAAGCAAATTTGGGCATTAATTATTCTGGCTTTTACTGCTGTAGTTAGTTTACTAATTGGATTGGGAAAATTTATTTTTTATCCTAATGTTTAAAGCAATCACTCGCAATTAAGTTAAACTTATAAGTATTGAAATAAAATTAATTACAAATTTAATTTTCCCTTTTCCCTTTTCCCTTTTCCCTTTTCCCTTCTTGCGTGGTTCTACATGGCTGACGGGGGGGCGTACAAGGGGGCGAAGAAGCTTCGCCCCACAGCCCCTTGGAAACCCAGCTGGAGCATCGCGCGCTTTTCCCTGTCTTAATCAGGAAATTAATTTTGTACGACTACTTAACTTAGAGCCTATAGCTTAGAGCTATTCAAGATGACGGAACTAAATAATTTACCTCCATCCAGTATAGAAGCAGAAGAAGCAATCTTGGGTGGGATTTTGTTTGATCCAGACGCTATTACCAGAGTGGCGGAACTAATTGTTAAAGATGCTTTTTATGTAAAAGCCCATCAAGAAATATATCATGCAGCCTTAAGTCTTAATAGCAAAGGTAAACCCACAGATTTTATTTCTATTAGTACATATTTAAGCGATCGCGATTTATTAGAACAGGTAGGCGGTACAACTAAATTGGCACAGTTACTTAATCGTACTGTTTCGGCGGTGAATATTGACCGTTATGCCAAGCTGATTATGGAAAAGTATATCCGTCGTCAGTTAATTACTTCGGGACATGAAATAGTTTATCTAGGATACGATAACGCTACAGAATTAGAAACAGTTTTAGATTCAGCCGAACAAAAAATCTTTCGTCTTACCCAAGAACGCCCTCAAGAAGGGTTAATATCAATTGCGGAAACTTTGGTTAATACCTTTAATACTATTGAGGAGCTACATCAAGAAACAGCATTACCTGGTATTCCTTCTGGTTACTACGATTTAGATGCTATGACTAGCGGTTTTAGTCGTTCTGACTTAATTATTATCGCTGGTAGACCATCAATGGGGAAATGTTTAGCTGCTGATGCAGAATTGGTTTGTCAGGATGGTAGTGTGAGAACTATCGAAGAAATCTATCAGCGTCGTCAAGATTCTCTGCTGACTCTACAAGCAAACTGGCAATTTGGTTGGACAAAACCATCTGCGTTTGTTGATGATGGCATTAAACCTGTTTATCAAGTTACTACTCGCTTAGGCAGAAAAATTAAAACGACTCTCACTCATCCTTTTTTGACTATTCAAGGTTGGCGTAGTCTAGGGACATTACAAATAGGCAATAAGATTGCTGTTCCTCGTAAGATCAACGTAATAGGGGATCAAGTTATTTCAAAAGCGAAAGTTAAATTATTAGCTTACTTGATTGGGGATGGATGTCTAACTAAGACTTGTCCTGAGTTTACTAATAACAATCTCTTGTTACGCAATGATTTTACTGATGCTGTTAACAATTTTACCAGATTAAATTCCACAGAGTGTAGTTTAAATGAAACAAGAACAATATCAATTAGAGTGAGTAAAAATAAAGAATTAGTTGAATGCGATCGCTATTATTTTGCTCAGAATTTAAAACAAGCGATTAGTAATCAAAATTACTCTATTCCACAAATTGCTACATTTCTTAAAGTCAGTCATTCTTTAGTCAGAATCTGGTTAAAAGGTGGTTGTGTTCCTAACGAAGATACTTTTAATCAATTATGTGATTTATTAAAGGTTGAATCTCAATATCTTGCGCCTCATGGATTATTAGCTATTAGCAAAAATAGTCCTAATGCCTTAACTCTGTGGCTAAAAGAATTAGGTTTATGGGGGAAAAATGCTCATAATAAAACCATTCCTCAGTTAATTTTTACTTTGCAACCGCAATTAGTCGCTTTATTCCTCAATCGTTTATTTGCTACTGATGGTTGGGCGACGGTATTAGCTAGCGGACAATCGCAATTAGGTTACGCTACTGTAAGTGAAAAACTAGCTCGACAAGTACAACATTTATTACTTAGATTTGGGGTGATTGCCTCTCTCAAACATCGCTTAATTAAATATAAGAGCGATCGCAAACAAATTTGGCAATTAGATATTACCGATGCTCAATCAATTAAGAACTTTATTGCTGAAATTGGTATTTTCGGCAAAGAAAAAGCGATAAATGCAGTTCGTGAGGCGATATCAACCAAAAAATATCAAACTAATCGCGATCTAATTCCACTGGAAATTTGGCAGGAATTAAAACAAGCCAAAGGAAAAGAGACTTGGAAAACTCTAGCTAGACGCGCTGAAATTCAAGGATACAGTAATATTCATGTAGGCAAACGATCCTTATCTAGAGAGAGATTATTCAAGCTTGCTTACGCTTTAGATAACATTGCCTTGCAAAATCTAGCTACTAGCGAAGTTTATTGGGATGAAATCGTTAGTATTGAAGCGATTGGGAAGCAACAAGTTTATGATTTAACCATTCCCGAAACCCATAATTTTGTTGCCAATGATATTTGTGTTCACAATACAGCTTTTGCTTTATGTGTGGCATCTAACATTGCTAGAGAATCAAAGCTACCAATCGCCATATTTAGTTTAGAAATGTCGCGGGAACAGTTAACCCAGAGACTTCTATCTAGTGAAGCGAAAATTCCTAGTAACAGGTTGCGTTCAGGTAGAATTTCCCAAAATGAGTTTGAACCCTTAATCAATGGAGTAGAAAGACTATCCGAGTTACCCATTTATATCGACGATACAGCCAATTTAACGATAATGCAAATGCGATCGCAAGTCCGTCGTCTCCAAGCACAACAAAAAGATCCTCTAGGTTTGATTTTAATTGATTATCTTCAATTGATGGAAGGGGGAGACAACGATAACCGTGTACAGCAACTATCCAAAATGACACGGAGTTTAAAAGGTTTAGCCAGAGAATTAAATGTTCCAATTGTGGCTTTGTCGCAGTTAAGTCGCGGGGTGGAACAAAGAACCAATAAGCGTCCTATGCTATCAGACTTGAGAGAGTCGGGATCAATCGAGCAAGACGCGGATTTGGTGATGATGATCTATCGTGATGAATACTATAATCCCGACACTCCAGAGCGAGGTATTACCGAAGTAAGCATTGTCAAACATCGTAATGGGCCTGTAGGAACAGTCAAGTTATTGTTTAATGCTGAACTTACTAAGTTTGAAAATTTAGCTCAACCAGGGGGATATTAAAAATGTTTCAGGTCTAAATCAGTAGCAATTGAACGAAGATAATCCAAACCATAAGCTGTCAGGTATTTAATTTGTTGCTTGAGATTGACGGGGTGACGGGGTGA
>CAYMWC010000377.1:0-3917 GCA_964393695.1 uncultured Pleurocapsa sp. | reverse complement strand
GGGAGAATAGCAGCTTTGACTAATTCATCGTGTAATCTGCGGTTGGCAATTTTTTTAAGTTCGGCTTCAAGGCGATCGCGTCTAGTTTCTAAAGGTTTGCGTTTGCCGCGATTTCTTCCTGCTGCATCGAGTTCTTGGTAAATTTCATCTAGTAGTAAAGCTAAATCGTTCCAATCGGATCTTTGTACTCGTTCAAAATCTTTTAGTGCTGTTGTAAATTCTCGAATTAACTTTCAGGGGGACAGCAACAACGGGTATTTCTGGCTAGATCTTTGGCACAACAAGCCGAAGTGTTCTTTTTTGACGAGCCTTTCGTCGGAGTAGATCAAAAGACAGAGAATATTATCTTTAATATCTTTCATTCCTTAGCAGACGAAGGCAAAATTGTCGTCGTAGTCAATCATGACTTGGGTGAATCGATCACTAACTTTGATGAATTGATTTTACTCAATAAAGAACTAATTGCAGCAGGACAAAGACAACAGGTATTAAAAGACGAAAATCTGCAACGGGCATACGGTGGTAAAGTCATGTTTTTTGCTGAGGAAAATAATTAACCGCCTTAACTACCGCAGCATCTAATCCTCTAAAATTAATTTTCAAGCGATCTAGCTATAGCGATTTTAAAGCAGCTAACAATTCTTCTTGAGCCGCAAAGGCAAGGTTGCAGATTGATTTTTGCCAGTCAAGGCGATCGCTATAAAAGGCATCCAGCATATTCTGTTTAATAGTTTGAGCCTGTATGCTATTGATATCTCCGTAAGCGTGTAGCCAATGATCGGCACGTAGAGCCTGAAAAACTTCTGTTTCAGGTATAGTGCCAAATTCATAAGCAGCAGCAATACAGGTTGATTGGGCTAATTTATTCTGCAAGCCAGAAATTAAAGTTCCTTGAGGAGAATAAGCGGCAACGGATTTAGCTGAACCAGCGATGACCAATTTATCACCCCAAATTTCTCGGGCTAAATTTTGCCTGTCCGTAGCTTGATTAGCCAGAGTAATCAGTTGTCCTGTAGCGTATTGCCCCAATCCCGTATGGTAATCTAGTAAGCCGACTGCTTGTTTGCCCAACAAATATTGATTAATTATTTGATTAAATACCCGATTTGACCAAGTAGGAACTTCACCACCATAAAAGGGTGCATACCAATATTGATATTGTCCTGCGGCTAAGGCGGCAATTCCTGATGAGTCACGGTATAGATATTCCATAATTCGCTCTAAGGTTTGAGCCTGAGTTTCTTCTGTCCATTGCGGCGGAATAATGACATTAGCTATTTCATCATAAAAAGCGTTTTTGGGCAGTGGCTGTTGAAAATCAAGAAAATTACGGTTGATGTCTACTCCATCTTCGTTAACTCTCCTGAAGTGACTCATGCCATAGGGATTTAAACCATGAATCATCATCATAGCTACATTACGATCTGCCTGATCATGCCAGCCTGTTTTGATTGAGCCGACTTGGATACCAGAACCACAGAAACCTTCAACCCCATGAGTTCCCGATAACAAAATTAATATTTTGCTAGCAGCAGCATCACCAAACCAAGCTAAATCCAGATACAGCTTTTCCCCCGCTATACCCCGCAACGGATGTTGCCAAGACTTAGTAAAAGTAGCTGTTTGAGAACAAGCAGCCAGGAAATTATGACGAGCTTTTAAATATTTTGCAGCAGAACTAAGAGAATGATTTTCAAATTGCATACATACATACTTATACTAAATCTTGTTCAGTTGTCTGTGATCAAGACAGGTTGCTTAACGATTTAAATAATATTCCCCACGAGGAAATAAATCCGTATTAAAAGGTTCAGGTTTGTTGCCTGATTTACGTTCAAATCTTTGAACATAGGCATTACTGACATCTTGACGTACTTTGACGGGATCGATTCCTGCCTGTTCTAGAAAATCAATTACCTGGGATTGTTTTAATCATATTTCTTTGGCTCTTTTACCCGCAGCTTCCCGACAATTTCTTTTATTTTCTAGGCTTTCTTCTCCATCTTTGAAGAAATAACTTTTGTAATTTAGGATGGAATGACGATCAGGATGGGGTAAAGATGTTTCTAGAAAATCTTGTTTAAGTTGATTAACCACCTGAGTAATGGAAACAGTATTATCATTATCTTTATTAACTTTGTCAAAGGCTCGCCACAGCATTTGACGATAAACTAATTCAGTACGGTTGCGTTGATAATCGGCTGCAAAAAAGGCAGCATCTTGACGACCATCGGAAAAAGTTAGTAATTTTTTGGTAGAAGCTTGATTTTTCTTAGATTTAGATTCTGGGAATAGTTCAAATAAACTATCAATAGTTGCCTGTAATGGTTCGTCTGTATAAGTTACAAACCGATTAACGGGACTTAGACAAAAATAATAAAAAAACAGCCTTAAACCCAGGTGATGTAAGGGATATACGTCAAACACCAAAAAATGGCTGAAACCCAAGTATATCAAGAAAATCATTAAATCGAAGTAAAACAATTACTGTGTATAAGTTTGAGGCTGTTTTTGAGTCAAAAATGTCTAAGTCCCGTTAAGATAAACTAGCTTCTTACCTTTTCCCATTGATATATTTGATTGCGATAATGGTTTTGTAGATGGCAAGTCCATTGTTTCCCAGCTTGTGTAATCTCTATTTCTAGTTCGGGAATTTCTAAATTACCTTGATTGGGAATATTACCTTCCCAATTAGCTTCTGGAATTTGACAATATGTACCTCGCAAATTTCGCCATTCATTTTTCCATAAAGATTGTTCTGGTAAAATTAGTAAAATATTTAATGTATCAAAATCTAAATATAAATAAGGTAGTTGATTGCGTTTTTTAGTGATACTGCGATCGCTTCTTCCAGTACGAGGAGTTAATACAGTAATTAAGTCGCTCCAATCACGTAAGAAAAAGCTATAAGATAAATTACTATCTCCTAATACCTTTTCTCTAATTGCTTGGTTTTGTAATTGTTTGGGAGCGATATTTCTATATTCTAATTCTCTAGCAACAATGGCAATATTTTTAACTAATTGTCCCGAAATAGGTTCGATATCTTCATTGCTAACGTCTAATTTTAAAAAATGTTTAATTGTACCCCAATGACTATATCTATATTTGCCAACATTGCCATAATGCTTCAGCAAGATCCTGTACCGAACTATGAGATATATCCAACCAGCCATATTCATCAGCAACATCCTGAACTATAATGGCAAAATGATTCATATTTTGCTTGGGAACGCCACTTTGTAACCATAAAGTAGAAACATATTTATAACCTCCCGAAGCCTTAATTAAACCTAGTAAATTAATGCCTTGTTCGGTTATTTGCCTTAGAGTATTTTCCACAGTTTGACTGTGTTCGATATTGATGCGATCGCAAAATCCTTCCCAAAATCTTTCATCAGAATAATAGTAGGCATATTCAGAAAGAGCAAAAGTAATAATTTTAATCCAATTTTGTTCTATTTGAAAGAAGCTTTTGTGTAGAGAATTTTCAGTAATACAATCGAGTTTTTGTAAATTTTTTCCAACTATATCGATAATGCGATCGCTTTTTTTTGGCTCGATATTAATATTACCCAAAAATCTAAAGCCGTGAGGAAGATCTTTATGACTCCAATAAGGCAAAATTACTTGTTGCCAAAGTTTTTTAGTATATTGAGCATTACTAAAATCTACAAATTGATCAAGAAGATCAATAATTGGTATAGCTTCAGATACTTGGAGATTATCAGCTTGTTTCCTTTGCTCTTCTACTTCTATATTTAATTCTGGTTTATTTTGTTTGAGTTGCTCTAATTCTTTTTCTACAAATATTATTAATTTCTCTTGTTGATATAACTCAATTTGTAAATAAACAAATTCTAATTGAAAATTCAGTCAAATAATTTGTCAAGACGACATTTAATTTGGCAATCGAC
>CAYMWC010000376.1:0-3925 GCA_964393695.1 uncultured Pleurocapsa sp. | reverse complement strand
AGCGATGATTAGTATTTGTTTTTTATCCTGGGTAAACAAGCAAACTACTTCTACTTATAAGCCTTGATACATCAGTTTAGAATAGACTGTCTGGGGATTGTTGTACCACCAAATTTCACTGTCAGCACAAGCCTCAATTCTATCAGGATTACCATAACGATGAGTGATCGCATTTTGAACTAGCGATCGCATAAAAATAAACTGAAACTGAGGTATACTGCTGCTGTAGTTGCTGCTAAAGGATCGATATATAAATAAAATTAATTAAGCTTAATAAACTAAAGCTAATCAATCCTGCACAGCGCAAAACTTGAATCAACCAATTATGTTTTATTATTGTCATGGAAAAAATATTTTTATTTTCCAGCATATTTTATCAGTCAATATTCAGGAGATAAACTAAAAGCTGTTGGAGTTTAAACTGAAGAAGTATTGATTATTAGTCTAGAAGGATAATCAACCCCTGAGTGAATCGATAAAGTAATTATTTTCATATCTAACAAACGAAATTCATGGGGAAGCTTACCATTACCAGGGTTGACAGGATAAGCAGGAAAACAAGCTGCACTAAGACTGAGACGTAAACTATGTCCTACTGCAATACATATACAAGTTGCCTGGAGGGGAATTTTAACTAACTTGGGATTCTGGGAGTCGGCAGTCGAGACTCGAATATAACCTTGAGTAAAGTTAAAAACTTGTTCATCGGGGTGGACTGTGGACAGCACGGCAGATAGATCAAAACTAAGATTTTCTGTAGTGCAGTAAACTTCTACTGTAATTTCTCCAGCCAGATATAATTCTGAGGCTAGAGGGGTAGAGGTATAGGTCAAAATATCACTACGACAATCTAAACTAGAACGCTCAAAAGAACCAGCAGGAAAGATGGCGTGTCCCCCCAAGGCTGGCACAGGACGCCAAGGATCGTGAACTAAAATATCAGTACAATTGTCTAATTCACTAATCGCTTCAGTTAAATCGGTTTCTATTAGTTCTTGAGGTGAAACAGCTTCCATAGTTGTCTCCTCTGCATATTCCCAAAGCATTCCGCTATCTTCTCTAATACTTGCTAAACCGTCACTAGCTAAATAATATATTTTTTGATTTTGGGGATACTTATCAAACTCTCGCCATTGGTTACTACCCATTTCAAACAGACAGATAGGCGACTCAGTTAACAAGCCTGTATCTTTACCCTTGAGAAAATGATCGAACCAGCGTATTTGAATCTCATCAATAGGATTTTGCGCTTCGCTACCGTAATCAACTGCCCCTAATTTTCTTCCCCAAGGTAAATGCGCCCATGCACCAACTAAAAGATGTTGAGGATGTTTACTTTGGGCTGTCATCGCCTGATACAAATTTAATGTCCCTCGTAGATAAGGATCGAACCAACCGCCAACGTGTAACATTGGTAAATCGACATTGTGTAGCCAATACTTGGGCGATCGCACTTGCCAATATTCTGCATTTGGATCAGGATTATTTAACCATTGATGATAAAAAGAATCGGGTGCTAAATCTTTCATCAGTTGAGGATTCGCAGTAATTGGATCACTCAATGGTAAATTACGTGAAGCTGCATATAACTGCTGAAAAGCTGCTTCATCTCCTCGTAAACGGGCGGTTTCTCCTGCTAATTGAATAGCCCAAGCTAAATTAGCAAACAGACAAAATGCGCCATTTTCGTAAGCCCAATCAGTATAAAGATCATAAGCTACCATTGCTGGCGCGATCGCCTTTAACGCTGCTGGTTGTTGCACTGCTGCATAGAGTTGAGTCATTCCCTGATAGGAAAAGCCATACATCCCAACTTCTCCTGTACTATTAGGTAACTGGGATACCCAATTAATAGTATCGAAGCCATCAGCAACCTCATGAGTAAATAAATCAAACTTACCTTCTGATGTTCCTCTACCGCGTACATCTTGGATCACGACAATATAACCTTGGGCTGCATACCAACGAGGATGAGCATAAACTACTGTAGAAGCAATTTCTCGACCATAAGGCTGACGCATTAACAAGATTGGTAACTTCTCGTCGGTATCGGGGCGATAGATATCTGCATCTAATCTAACGCGATTATCCTTAGTCCTACCGATTTGCTCCGCAACTGGGTACGCCTCGCGGTCGCTCGTCCACATTGAGACTGTCTGTTTGCTGATTTTGCTCATTTTTTAGATTTAGAAATAGCTAAATAATTAGGAGAAGTTATTTATCCCGTTAAAATAAAGAACTGCACATAAATAATTAATTTAAGATAAGAGGTATTTTGTGAGTGTTAGAGTCAGGATCGCTCCTTCACCAACAGGAAATTTACACATTGGTACAGCGCGAACAGCAGTGTTTAATTGGCTATTTGCACGTCATTATCAAGGTACATTTATTCTAAGGGTAGAAGATACAGACGCAGCGCGATCGCGCCCTGAATATACTGAGAATATTACATCAGGACTAACTTGGTTGGGCTTAAACTGGGATGAGGGACCTTTTTTTCAAACTCAGCGTTTAGATAAGTATCAACAAGCAGTACAAACTTTGCTCGATCAGGGTTTGGCTTATCCTTGCTACTGTAGCCCTGAAGAATTAGAGACAATGCGAGAAGCCCAAAAAGCCAAAGGACAAGCCCCTGGTTATGATAACCGTCATCGCCATCTGTCCACTGAAGATAGACAAGCCTATGAGGCAGAAGGACGTAACCCCGTAATTCGTTTTAAAATCGATAGCGATCGCTCTATCGTTTGGCAAGATGTAATTCGTGATACGGTTACTTGGAAAGGTAGCGACTTGGGAGGCGATATGGTGATTGCGAGGGCAGCCGAGGGTGAAGAGCAACCCTACGGACAGGCTTTATACAACTTGGCGGTAGTGGTAGACGATATTGATATGCAAATCTCCCACGTTATTCGCGGAGAAGATCATATTGCCAACACAGCCAAGCAAATCCTACTCTACGAAGCTTTAGGGGCAGCAATTCCCACCTTTGCCCATACTCCTCTAATTCTCAATCAAGAAGGACGTAAATTATCAAAGCGAGACGGTGTTACCTCAATTGATGATTTCCGCAAAATGGGGTTTGTACCTGAAGCATTAGTTAACTATATGACTTTACTCGGTTGGACTTTTCCTGATTCAACGAAGGAAATTTTTACTCTCGAAGAAGCAGCTAAGGAATTTGAACTAGAGCGAGTTAATAAAGCTGGGGCGAAATTTGACTGGGACAAACTAGATTGGATCAACAGTCAATATCTCCATAATATGCCCATTACGCAATTAACCGACTTATTAATTCCCTATTGGCAAGAGGCTGGCTATCCTGTAGACACAATGGCGCGATCGTGGTTAGAAAGTCTTACCGCTTTGACTGCACCTACCTTAAATCGTTTAACTGATGTGATCAAAGAAACTAGCTTGTTCTTTAATGATTCTCTCGAATATACTACCGAAGCACTAGATTTACTCCAACAAGACGGGGTAACAGCAGTAGTTACAGAAATCCTAACAGGAATTAATGATACGCCAGAGATGACCAATGAAACTGCTCAAGCGTTAATCAAACAAGTGACCAAAAATCAAAAAGTTAAAAAAGGCTTAGTCATGCGATCGCTACGGGCTAGTTTAACAGGAGAATTACATGGCCCCGATCTGACTCAAACTTGGTTACTTTTAAATCAAGTTGGGGCGGATAAAACTCGTCTTCAGCAAACTCTAGACAAGATAGCTAGTTAAATCTAATCAATCTGTACGGGCGTATGGCATACGCCCTTTTGAGATTTAGTATCTGTGATAGCGATCGCTAAGAACGAACCGCACTCTCCGTTGCTATACAAACACCTCAAACAATTAATCAAAATATCAAGACACATTTATCCCACATTCGGCAGCCCCACAGATGAAATACGAAAGAAATCTCCCAAAACCC
>CAYMWC010000375.1:0-3942 GCA_964393695.1 uncultured Pleurocapsa sp. | reverse complement strand
ATCTCGGTTCATTAGCCATTCAAGGTAACTTTGACAAACACACTAGTTATACTGGGAGTAATGCTGCCTGGCAAGCGGATACGTCGGTGGGTTCACTAGCCATTCAAGGTAATTTTGACGAACATACTAGTTTCACTGGGGGCAATGTCATAATTGCTACCAAAACTATGATTGGTTCTTGGGCTGCCGATATTAAAATTGATGAAGAAACTCGGTTTGGTGGTGGTAATGCTTCCTGGGATGCCAATCTTTTATTTGATTCAAGTATTGGCCTTAGCGGTAATTTTGATGAAAATACTACCTTTACTGGCGGGAGCATTAAATTAGGAGCAACAACTGTCTTAGGTACTTTAGGTGTAAAAGCCCATGTCGATCAAGAAACTGAGTTAACTGGTGGGACTGCTTTTTGGAAAGCTCAAATTGGAGAAGGTTCAATTGGTTTAAATGCTGATCTAGAAGAAGATGGGGATTTTAACTCCAGTATTGGGGTAGAAATTCCATTTTAAGCAAGCTTTTAGCTTTAATGGTTCTGACAAAATAATTAACATAAATTAATGAATACTACTTGCAGATTTTCAAAATGTTGATAACAGTACCTTGGCAATCTTTATTAACGCTTACTGCCATAACACCATTAATTATTTGTTGATTTACATTTAACTCCGTAACTGAAAAAACAATCAAGCAAAATATGTGATAAATTAAGTATTGCCAGTTTGCGGATGTGGTGGAATTGGTAGACACGCACGCTTGAGGGGCGTGTGGCTCACGCCTTGCGAGTTCGAGTCTCGCCATCCGCACTCACCTAAAGGCTTTAAACTACGAGACTTTCACCCACAAGTCATTAACCACACGCCAAAAACTTACTCAAAACTTACTCATTTAGGGAAATAACACAAAGCGATCGCCGAGTAAATCCATACCATACATAACGTATTCAAAAGTTTATTTGTCTAAAATCAGGGTTACTGGACCATCATTTTCGATATTTACTGCCTAATCTTTTGGCAGGAAGGGAGTAACAATAGTTACTTTTTTTCATCATTAATTACCAAAACCTTTGCCACGAGTGTCTTTTGGTAAACAGACACAGTTTTCAATTTGTTCACGCAGGGTTTCTTTATCCAGATTTTGACCAATCAAAACTAGTTGGGTTTTTTGTTCTCCTCGCCATTCTTCATCCTCTAGGGTAAATCGCTTCCCACTTAAATGGAAAACATGACGTTTAGGACTTTCATCAAACCAAAGAATTCCTTTGGCACGGAAAACATTTTCAGGTAGTTGATTATCTAAAAAGTACTGAAATTTGCGAATTGCTAAAGGTTGCTCAAACTGAAAGGAAATAGAAGTAAAGCCATCATTTTCTAGATGATGAGAATGAGCGTGGTGGTCGTGATCATGGTGATGATGTTCGTGTTCGTGATCATGATCATGCTCGTGATTATGTGCTGTTGATTCAGTTTGTTCAAAGTATTTGTCTGATTCAAATAAACCAACGCTTAAGATTAAGGGAAGAGATACCTGAGATTTTTGAGTGCGTAGGATACGAGCATCTTTTTTGATGTCTTTAAGTCTGACTTCTAAAGCATCTACATCCGCTTCATCTACTAGGTCAGTTTTGTTGAGAACAATGACATCACCATATTGAATTTGACTATAGGCTGCTTCGCTATTAAATAAATCGAGGCTAAAGTTAGCACAGTCAACCATAGTAACAATGGAATCCAAACGGGTCATATCCCGTAATTCTGTACCTAAAAAGGTTAAAGCCACTGGCAGAGGATCGGCCAAGCCAGTTGTCTCTACTACTAGGTAATCAATTTTATCTTCCCGTTCGAGAATTTTATAGACAGCATTAACTAAATCTTCGTTAATTGTACAGCAAATACAGCCGTTGTTTAACTCAACCATGCTTTCGTCGGTAGAGACAATCAACTCATTATCAATCCCAATTTCACCAAACTCATTAACTAGGACGGCGGTTTTGAGTCCTTCTTGATTAGTGAGGATGTGGTTGAGGAGAGTAGTTTTACCACTACCAAGAAAACCAGTAATGATAGTGACGGGTAAACCTCTTTTGGCTGTATCCATATCAGAAGTTACTTGAGTTTGAGTATCAACAGTGGTCATAGCGATCGCTTTCTAAATATTGTCAGACTAAGGATAATGATCTTTATCTATTGTAAAATCTATTGTAAATTGATTACTGATTTTGATTACTAATTAGGGATTGGTAATTACTCGTTATTTCATACTTCATCGTTTATAATCACTGTTCACTTTCTTCTCGTTTAGAAAAACCCCAGCTAAAGAAAAGAGCGACTACTGCAATTGTTATCCATTCTGGAATCATAGCATCTGGTAGCCAAACTTTTAATAACAGACGCAAGCCAACGAAACCAACGGTAATAAAACCTGCATCTTCTAAGTAAGTATATTCTTGTAACCAGCGAATAAATAAACCTGCCAAGAAACGTAAAATAATTATCCCGATCGTCCCTCCAGCAATAATTAACCAAGTATCTTCGGTAACGGCGATCGCTGAAGTCACACTATCAAGGGAAAAAGCCAAATCAGTAATGGCAATAGTCGGAATCACTTGCCCAAGAGACTTAAAATTTAAAGTATGTTTGTCGCTGGTTTCTGTTTCTGTTTTTGCTTCGGTAGTAAAGAAATAATTAACAACTAACCAAAGTAAATAAATTGCGCCCAATAGCTCAAACTGCCAATATTTTACTACCCAAGTAGCAGCTAAAATCAACATAACTCTGAGTATATATGCACAAACTAAACCAATATTGAGGGCTTGACGCTGTAATTCAGGCTCTTTAATACTTTTGGCGATCGCAGCTAGGGCGATCGCATTGTCGGCAGATAAAACTGCTTCTAAAATTACCAAAATCAAGAGTAAAAAATATATTTCTACTCCAGCGTTAGTAAAATAATTAACTATGTTTTCCAGCATCAACTATATATTCTTTTGATTAAATCTTAGATGAAAAGCTGCATCTGTATAGACTGGGATTGCTCACAACCAAGAATTAAAAATTGCTTGATACTGTTATTTTCCCTTAGTTTCGTGCAGTTTTTACTTAAATTTCCTGCTCAATTATGTTGCATCTTGTTACAAGATGTTTCGTTTGGGGGCGATTATGACGCAAATTAAGGATGGAATATCTTTTTAGCAAAATTAAAAGGAGTAAAATAATTATGGGAATTTCAGACACTCAAGTTTTTATAGCTTTGGTTATAGCGTTGTTACCTGGATTGATGGCTATACGTCTATCTTTAGAGCTATATAAGTAATAAAGAAGGCAGGAGGCACAAAAGAGGTAGAGGGGGTAGAGGAGGTAAAAGAAGTAGAGGGGATAAGATTATTGAACCATTACTCCCATTACTCCCTCCACTCCCATTACTCGTTTTAGGGATTTTAGATTGGCAATAATTGCTTAAAGTTGTTAATCTGGAATCCCTAACTATTATTAACCGTAATAATTGCACTATGAAAGCTGACAGACAACAACGCAAAAAAGTCCGTCGTCAACCTCGTCAACGCCACAAACCCTATCGAGGCATAGTTGCAGAAATGAGTCTGAAGTTAATTTTAAGTTGGGTAATTGCCATTGGTGCGATCGCTTCTGTATTTAAGCTTTTACCTTACCATCTTTCTCAACAGTCGAAGTTAAAAGAGTTACGAGTTCAAGTACAAGAAACTAATGCCAGAGTTGATAAGTTAAGAGACGAACTTAATCACAACTTTGACCCTCAACAAACTCAAAATTTAATGGAGCAATATAGCTCTTTGACTTCCCCTAATCAAAGTCGAATTTATTGGCTAGAAGAAGACAGTCAACAGTGAACAGTTATCAGAGTGACCAGGGAAAACGAGTAATGAGTAATGAGTAATGAGTAATGAGTAATGAGTAATGAGTAATGAGTAAT
>CAYMWC010000374.1:0-3972 GCA_964393695.1 uncultured Pleurocapsa sp. | reverse complement strand
GTCTTCGTCTTGATTGGCTTTTACCTCAATCTGCTTAACCCGAACTCAGGTTAAGTATTTTGAGGTTGACGAGTTCGTTGTTCGATATCTTCGAGAGTTTGTAAAACTAAACGTTTGGCTTCTAGTTTCCATCCCAATTTCTGGATATAAATGGCGATCGCACCTCCAGCAATTGTCGCGATCGAGTCTAACGGCTGCATGAGAGAAATACTTAAGAGTAATCCCAAACCAGCAATTCCCCAAAAAGGCAGTGCGACTGTCTGACGCTGTTTTTCGATTAACTGCATAATCGGATTGGTAGGCATTTCTGCTAAAAGCATTTCTTTAACTTCTTGTTGTTCTTTAGCTGAGACTGACAAACCAATTTTTTGGCGGAGTTTTTCAAGTTTTCGAGCATCGGTGTTGTATTGTGTTAGTTCGTCCTCTGCCATCAAAATTAGACGTTCGTATTGACTCATTAATCTCAATTGTTTATTCTTTTGTTTCTCTTTCTCAGCTTCTCATACTAAATGTAAATAGGGAATATCAAACGTTCTTTAAATAGAACTATCTTATTACTTCCAGGGCGCAAGCCTTGCGCCCCTACTTTTTCCTTCTTAAAGTAAAATGACAACTATTGCCTACATTAATCTTGCTCACTCTTGATTTTAAACAAACCGATGGAAAATCATGCTCTCAATCAGTCTGTAATAATCATGACGGGAATGCACCGTTCTGGAACTTCTTTGACTGCATCTTTCTTACAAAGTGCAGGTGTCCAGATAGGCGATCGCCTTATGGGTAGTGCTAATGGTAATGTTAAGGGGCATTTTGAAGATTTAGATTTTGTCGAATTTCATCAAAATGTATTACAATCTCAAGGCATTAGTATTGCAGGCTGGACAGAGCAAAGTCGCATTGAAGTACAACAGCAGTATTTAGCCCAAGCTCAGAATTTGATTTTAGCTAGACGCAATCGAGCTATATGGGGTTGGAAAGATCCGAGAACGACATTATTTTTAGATTTTTGGTTAAAGTTAATTCCTGAAGCTAAATATATTTTTCTTTATCGTTCACCTTGGGAAGTAACAGATTCTTTGTTTCGGCGCGGAGATGTGATCTTCCTTACTAATCCTAACTTTGCTGTTCATCAGTGGTGTCATTATAACCAGGCAGTTTTAAATTTTTATCAACGTTACCCAGAGCAATGTTTGTTATTAGAAATTGGTAATGTTATTGAGAATCCTCAGAGCATTATTGATTTAGTTAAGCAAAAATTTAATTTAGAGTTGCGTTCACGCAGTGGAGGCTCTGCCTCATCGCCTGAGTCTTTATATGAACCATCTTTATTTAACGCTGATAGCAATATTTATTATCGTCAGGCTTTAATAACTCAATTTTTTCCCCAAGCTTTAGATTTATATCACCAACTGCAACAACAAGCAGATGCTAACCACCCTACTACGGTTGAGCAACAAGCAATTAATTTGACTTGTGAAGCCTGGATTTTACAAGATTGGCATGATCTTCAACACACGACGAAACAAAAGCGAGAAACAGAGAAAGAATTAGCTCAAACGCAACAACAATTAGATGAAATTCGACAACAATTAGATACGACTCAACAACAACTACAGTTCACAGAAACCAAACTTACCGAGGCTCAAAAGCAATCTGAACTTCAAATCAGACAAACCAATCAACAGCTACAACAACTGACAGATAAATTAAGTCAATCGAAAAAACAATTTCAGATAGCTCAAAAGGAGATTGAAAAGTTTGGTAGCCTAGTTAGGGCGATGGAAAGCAGTAAATTTTGGCAGTTGAGGCAACAGTGGTTTCAGCTGAAGCAACAATTAAATATCCAAAGCTCAGATAGAATTTATCAGGATTATTTAACCTCAGCAAACGAAAAATCATCCACGAACAAAATAACCAGTAGTTACTCTGAGGGAAATTATCTCAATAATAATCGTAGTTACATCAAGTGGATTAAACGTAATTTTCCCCAAAAAGCTGCTCTTAAGAAGATAGCCAGGGTAGTGCAATCTCAATTATTATCTTCGACTGCTGTTGGGATCGAAGAAGCTGCTCAAAGTCGCGATCCTAAATATCAAAAGTGGCTAGAACAAAATTATCCACAGCCAGAAACATTAAGCAAAATTAGAGAAGCTTGTTTAGCCTTGGCTTATCAACCACTAGTTAGTGTGATTGTGCCAGTGTATAACCCTGAGCAAAATTTTTTACGTCAGGCGATTGAATCAGTGATTGCACAGGCTTATCCCAATTGGGAATTATGTTTAGCTGATGATTGTTCAACAAAGCCTTATGTTAAGGAAATCCTCACAGAATATGCAGCAAAAGATGAACGGATCAAAATTGTCTTGCGTCAGGAAAATGGACATATCTGTCATGCTTCTAACTCTGCTTTAGAAATTGCTACGGGAGAATATATTGCTTTATTGGATCATGACGATCTACTTGCACCTCATGCTTTGGCGGAAGTTGTGAAATTACTTAATCAGCATCCCGAAGCAGATTTTATCTACTCTGACGAAGATAAGGTAGACGAACACAATATTCATAAAGATCCCTATTTCAAACCAGATTGGTGTCCTGATTCATTTTTATCTCGGATGTATACTTGTCACTTGGGAGTATATCGGCGATCGCTTGTTACTGAGGTTGGTAATTTTCGGGTTGGCTTTGAGGGGAGTCAAGATTACGACTTAGTACTACGAGTAACGGAAAAAACTAATAATATTTTTCATATTCCTGATGTTCTTTATCATTGGCGGATTCATTTTCAATCCACTGCTGCTTATGCTGAAGCAAAACCTTATGCTTATGATGCAGGTCAAAAAGCAATTTTCGAGGCGATCGCTCGTCGCGGTGAACCAGGAGAGGTCATTATCAAACCTGATTTTCCAGGGGTTTATACAATTCGCTATCAAATTAAAGAACCCAAGCTGGTTAGTATTATTATTCCTACCAAAGATTTGGGTGCTACTCTCGATGTCTGTTTGCGGTCGATTTTTACTAAGACTACCTATCCTAACTATGAAGTCATTGTGATTGATAACGGTAGTGTTGAGCCAGAAACTCAAGATTGTTTTCTATCTTGGCAACAACAACAGCCTGATCGCTTTCAAGTTTATCAATATAATATACCCTTCAATTATTCTCAAATTAATAACTATGGGGTAGAAAAAGCCCGAGGAGACTATTTACTTTTTTTAAATAACGATACCGAAATAATTACTCCCGACTGGCTAGAGGCAATGGTAGAACAAGCCCAAAGACCATCAATAGGTGCAGTGGGCAGCTTGTTACTTTATCCCGATGACACCGTACAACACGCAGGAGTGGTTTTAGGTATTGGTGGTGTTGCTGGACATAGTCATAAAAACTTTCATGTTTCTCAGTCAGGATATATTTCGCAGTTAGTTTCTACCAACAATTACTCTGCCATTACAGCAGCCTGTTTAATGTGTCGGCGAGGAGTATTTGAGTCAGTGGGAGGCTTTGAAGAACAACTAGCGATCGCTTTTAATGATGTGGACTTCTGTCTCAAAATTATCAGTCATGGCTACCGCAATATTTATTTACCCCATGTAGCTTTATACCACTACGAATCAAAAAGTCGAGGTTATGAAGACACCCCCGCTAAACAAACTCGCTTTGCAGGGGAAATCAATTATATGAGACAAAAATGGCAAGAACTTTGCGATCGCGATCCTTGTTATAATCCCAATTTAACTAAAACTCATGAAGACTATAGCCTTAATATTTAGTTGTTGACTACTATATGAGAACTCTTGAAGACAACAGACACAGTCTTAATCAAGATAACCAGCACAAAATTGATAGGGTAATTACCTTAATTATCGGATTATTCTTACTGGGGTATTGCTTGTTGAATATCTTGCCCTGGAATCCAGCAATTCTCATTTTGAAAAAGAATACAATCTGTGTTCTCTTGTATACACATAA
>CAYMWC010000373.1:0-3993 GCA_964393695.1 uncultured Pleurocapsa sp. | reverse complement strand
CTATATTTTTAACAGAGAACTAAATTCCTATTTTTTCCAAAATGAGAATTGCTGGCCATGAACACTCCTGGTCACTATATTCTCAATTTAGCTCTACTAGGACAAACTATCGCTCCTGAACATAATACAGCGATCGCATTTTGGGTGAGATATGCAGGATGATGCCCATCGTCATTTCTTCCCAATTAGTAATTATCGTTTTATCAGCCCTTTTTCCTATTGGGACAAAAATTACCATGCTCAAATCGTTGCCTTAATTGAAATGGGTTTAGTGATTGCAGTTAATCCTATTGTACTCAGTTTGCTTAACTCCTTTTGGGCTAAAGGAATTGTGATTTTGATCGATTTATTCTACTTATTGGGTTACTATCGCTTTTATCTAAAGTAATTAATTAGGTTTGATAATTATTAAAAAATCTTTAAGACAACTAGCCAACTATTTATGTTATTTTTTTGATAATTAAAGCTAAAATTACCACCATAAATCGACAAAAGTTTTTGTTTCCAGTTAGACATACTTTATACTTATCAAATAGTAAATTCCCTTCAAAATTAGCTGCTCAATAATAATCAACTTGGCCTTGCTTGCTTTGATTTTTGATATTGATACTAACTTTTTATTTATAACTCAATCAAGATCTAAGCCCGTTTTAGCTGGTCAGCCCCAAATTAAAAACTGTGGTATTTTAATAAAAGTAAAGATAAGTAACAAAAATTAGAAACAGTCCACTCAACCAATATATTTATTCTGCTTGTGACATCTTCTTCCAGTTCCGATTATTCTTCAACAACTTCCACCAATGTTTTCGACTTAACTCTGCAACAAAATTCAGAACGTCAAGCATGGCGAGTATTTTTTACTGCTTCTTTTTTAGTCTCAGTACCAGTATTTTTTCAAGCTCCAATTGTGAGGCTGTTTCCATGGGTTAGCTTAGTATTGACTGGCTTTTGGGTTGGGTTAAGCTATCTACTCTATCAAAGACAAAATCGCTGGTGGGGCGACATTATTTGTGGTTTTAGCTGGAGTTGGTTAGCTGGTTCGATATATTGGGGGTGGTTTAGAAGTGAACCTTTAATTCATATTCCCATCGAGTCTATTGGTCTTCCTTTTGCTCTCTGGTGTCTTTGGCGAGGATGGGGGAAAATCGGTAATTTTTTCTATCTCGGTTCACTTTTGGGAACAGCTATTACTGATCTATATTTCTATTTAACCAATGTAATTCCTTTCTGGCGTCAGTTAATGACAGTAGATCTAGATCCTGCCCTAGCTTCACCTATACTTAAAGCTTCATTAGCTCAAGTTCAAACGCCCTGGGGTTTTAGTTGGGCAATAGTGTTAGTCAATATTTTGTTGGCAGTTAGTTGGTGGTCTTTAAAAAAAATGGAGCTACACTGGTGGGCTTTCGCTGGAGCAGTGTTAAGCACAATTTTAGTTGATAGTTTATTTGGGATTGCAGCCTATTTTGCTTAATTTCTGAGCAGATATTGATGTTATTAAAGAGTTAATTTAAAAAGTCTATGGCTCAAAGCAATGATTCTATGACTCGCTCACCCCTATCACTATTCCCACAACTTGTGAAGAGTGAGACGACATTATATATTCTCAAAAGATTACTACAGGCTGTTTTCACTTTGCTATTAGCCTCTGCTCTTTGTTTTGCCATAGTCGAGTTAGCACCAGGAAATTACCTCGATACCCTCAAAGGCAATCCTCAAATTTCTCCTGAACGTATTGCCGAACTTACAGAGCAATTCGGTTTAGACCAGCCACCATTAATCCAATATTGCCGTTGGCTATGGCGAGTAGTTACTAGATTTGACTTTGGTGAAAGTTTTGTTTATTTTCGTTCAGTTTCTTCTTTGTTGCTGGAACGTATTCCTGCCACTCTTGCATTAGCTATAGCTTCGATTATTATTACTTGGGCGATCGCTATTCCTCTAGGTATTCTTAGTGCTGTACAACAAGATAGTCGTGTTGATAAAGTTTTACGGGTGCTAAGTTATATAGGACAAGGCTTTCCTAGTTTTATTACTGCCTTACTATTTTTGGTAATTGCTCAGTTTTTGTCTCCCCTATTTCCTGTTGGTGGTATGACTAGCATCAATTATGAACAACTTCCCTGGTTGGGTAAAATTCTTGATATTGGCTGGCATATGTTTTTGCCGACTATAGCTTTAAGTATTACCAGTTTTGCTGGTCTTCAACGTTTGACCAGAGGGCAATTATTAGATGTCTTGCGACAAGACTATATTCAAACAGCTCGCGCTAAAGGTTTACCAGAGAACAAAGTTATTTATGTCCATGCCTTAAAAAATGCAATTAATCCTCTAATCACTCTCTTGGGCTTTGAATTTGCCAGTTTACTGAGTGGTTCATTTATTGCCGAATTTTTCTTTAATTGGCCAGGCTTAGGGCGTTTGACTTTGCAAGCAGTTACCGCTCAAGATCAATATTTAGTCATGGCAAGTCTGATGATGGGAGCAACAATGCTGATCATTGGTAATCTGCTCGCTGATTTACTCTTAAAAGCAGTTGATCCCAAGATTAAACTAGAAGATTTAAAGTAAATTTAGCAGTGAGTTAGAGGACTGGAGAAAACCCTAATGTTATTACAAATCAATTATGTAATTCGGTCTAAAAAAGACGGCAAATATTTAATAGCCCGTTTACCAGCCGCAGGTGGACTGGAGGCTACTTATCTACTAGTGTTTCAGCAAGATTATGATGCTCTAAGCTACATTAACAGCCACGGTAAAGAATTTAGCGATCGCCTTACCGTCGAAACTGTATCTCCCACTCAACTTAAAGGCATGTTAAAGCGTTGGAATTATGCTGGCTTTGGTATTGTTAAAGATCCTTTAGTCCCAGATATTCAATTTGTTTCTTAATGTACAATCTCTAAGTACAAATAACTACAACATTCTCATGCTTATATCTAACCAAGGCGATCGCGTTATCGGCGCACTACTAGAAATATAATCAACTCCAGTTGCCGCTACAGCACGAATAGTTGTTAGGGTAACATTGCCTGATGCTTCAATTTTAACTTGAGCATTCGTGTTACGAATCATCTTGACTGCTTGATTCATAGTTTCCAAAGGCATATTATCTAACATAATTATGTCTGCGCCATATTGTAATGCTGCTTCTACCTCTTCGAGATTAGTCGTCTCTACCTCAATCTTCAGAGGATAAGGAATATTGTTTCTCAGCAGCGCGATCGCTTTTTCAATTCCTCCTACTACTTGAATATGATTATCCTTAATCATTACGGCATCATCTAATCCCAAGCGATGATTAATTCCGCCTCCTACCCGTGTAGCGTACTTTTCTAACACTCTCAATCCAGGGGTAGTTTTGCGAGTGTCCACCAACTGGGCTGGCAAATCTCTAATCTTTTCGACATAATTACAGGTTGCTGTAGCAATTCCACTCAAACGCATTGCCAAATTTAAAGCAACTCTTTCTCCAGTTAACAAAGCTTCTTTACTACCTTCGATGCTGGCTATCTGCATACCCGACTGACAAAAATCACCTTCTTTGACAGTTGGAGTAAATTTGCTTTTTTGATCCAATAACTCAAAAACTCTTGCAGCAATGGGTAATCCTGCAACCACACCATCTTCTTTTATGACCCAAATTGCTTGAGAAATTATAGTTCCTCCAGCCAATAATCCCTGAGTTGTCCAATCTCCCCTGCCAATATCTTCCAATAACCAATCTTGTAACAAGCGATCAATAATCAACCAAGAAGGCAATACCATCATAAATATTCATCAAATATGGTTTTTAAAAGTCTATCAAAAAAAAATAGTGCCAGGGGGTTGACAATAATAGAGAGAGTGGGTATATTGGTAAATGCGCGGTTTGGAGCCGAAAGGGGACAAACAACGCTCAGAACCTAGACAAAGCAATAGTTTGACAGATTTTTAACCTCAATACTTTTTGGATAAAAAAACATTAAATCCATCCCCTTAAAAGGATAGAAAAAA
>CAYMWC010000372.1:0-4074 GCA_964393695.1 uncultured Pleurocapsa sp. | reverse complement strand
ATGGATAAGTTGCCTTTGGATATTCGCAGTTGGGATTGTCCTAGCTGTAAGACAACAGGCATCGATAGAGACATCAATGCAGGAAAAAATATACTCGCTGCTGGGCAAGCAGTGATTGCGCCAGTCGCTCATGGGGGAAACCCCCAAGACCGCGCTGGCTTGTCTGTGGAGCGGACGTAAGACCTGATAATCATAGTGTTAAAGGGCAGTTGCGAAATCCCCGTAAGGGGAAGAAGCAGAAACCTAAGTCGTGAGTCTTAGGAATCCCTCGGCTCTGCCGACGGGAAGATGTCAATTTTTTCCTCCTCATTACCACATAGCTTTTTCAGGCTGAATTTGATTGACTTGTTCGATAAATTCTTTGGATTGCTCTAATTTGCTTTCTACTGTTTTGCGAGCTTGGAAAGCTGGATTGATACAATCTTTAGTTGCTCTTCTGGCGATACGTCTAGGGGCTGAATCGGCTACTTTGGCGGCATTTTCAGCCGCAGCTAACTGCTCCAAGGATTGATTAAGGTCGCCTGCAAGTAGTTCAGCTACATCATTGAGGGTAACTGCTCTACTATTCCCAGAACTTTCCCCAGAACTTTCCCCAGGACTGTTCCTACGAGAAATATTAGTTGCGCCAATAATTTTGCCCATGTTGAGACCACTACCAGAACTAGTACCGACACCTACTGAAGGTGCGCTAAAAGTTTGATGTCCAGTAGTATCAGATCGATTTTCTTGACTTAAAGCGGGAACAGACGTTGTTACTGCTGCAATAGCAGCGAGTGTGCTAGTTAACAGCCATTTTTTATATTGCATGGTCAATACTCCTTTTGATTTGATTACAACTAAAAGCCCGTGCCAATTCCCGCGACAAATCGCGCTCCATCGCCAGCACCAGTAAGATCACGCACACCCAAATTAACGGTCAGTGGAACAGTTCTAAAAGGAGAAACTGATAAACCCAGAGCTAAATCTTGTCCTGTCCATTCAGTTAGAAAGCTGACTGGCTGGGCAACTCGGAAAGCTAAACCACCAAAAACATTAAATCCATCGTCGCCATTTTCTAGAGCATCTTGGGTGCGAAATTGTCCGTTACCAACACCAACAGTTCCAGCTATTCGACTAAAAGGTGAGTTAAGGTCTTCTCTTGTCTTGAAAATTTTGGTAGTTACCAAATAAAGAGAGTCATCAAGGTCGTTTTCATCGCCAATAGATAGAAAACTATTCCAGCCAGCTGCTACACCCCAACCTTCTCCAATTTGGCGATGAAGTTTAGCATTAAAGCCACCAGTACCAAAATCTCGGTTATTCCCAAAACTAGCTAGAGTATAGCTCAGTTCTGCACCTACAGCTTTTTTGGCATCGCCAAAACCTGCACCAAATCCCATAGTCGCATCACCATCGCTCTCGTTACCAAAGCGGGTGTCAGTTTGATAGCTTAAACTACTATAAAATCCACGGTCAGCACCAAAACCATAGGGGTTAGCAATGGTTAAAGAAGGCACGCCTCGGCTAGGGGTAAAGTTACGACTACGAATATCTTGAAGTTGAGATTTTACTTTTTTAACTTCACCCGAATCAACAGGTTCAGTCCAAGAATTCTCAGTTTGAGCAACTATAGGGCTAGAACCAATAGACTTCGTAGTTCGTTGTTTTGCTAGAGATACTGATGGCTGTTGCGGTGATTCCTCAACGGGATTTGTCAGAGGATTTGCCAGGGCATTTAGTCCCGAAACTGGCAAGATTACCACCGTACAGCAGACCAAAGTTAATATATGCATAAATTTATGGCAATAGTCGATGATTGCGATTCACACTAAGATTAAATTGCATGATATATAGCGTTTCTCGTACTTGTGAGGTAGACCTTTGTTATGTTTGAGAACAGGGAAAAGGGGAAAGGGAAAAGGGGAAAGGGGAAAGGGGAAAGGGGAAAGGGGAAAATAAGCTGTTACGCATTCAAACTGCATATTATTCGTATAAGGAAAAAACTCTTAAACTCTCCCCCAGTCACTCAGTCTCCCAGTCTCCCAGTCAGTCATAACAAGTAAATTAAATGATTAACAGCTTACTGTACCTCACGACTCTAAGAATTGCTATGAGCAGGTTTATTTATTGCTTATAAATCAATAAATAAACTGATACCAAACAATTTTGCTTTGATGTATTTACATTGTTGTAGTTAATTATTCGTAAGTTTGATCATACTCTTGCTGTTATACTCGACATTTTATAAAAGCTCAAGAAAAAAACCTAAATTTGGTTATTTATACGGATAAAAAATAAAAAATATCTCTTGAATTACTTATATTTAACTAGGAAAAAATTAATTGAGAACTGATAACATTGTGATACAAAATTCGCTTCTGAAAACCTAACTTTTAAATAATGTATTTTAAGAGGATTTAGTATGACTTTTGATATTAAATTTGACTATCGTTTCGATCAATTTAAGTTTTTTACTCCCGAACGAAGAGAAATATTAAATTTAGCAGCTAAAATATGGAGTTCTCATATCCAAGATGAGTTCGAGCCGATTCCTGCGGGAGAAACTGTAAAATTTTCAATTGACTCGATAGACAGAGAAGTTACCCTCGACCAACCAATTGATGATCTTCTTATTTTTGTTTCATCTGTTAATTTAAATCCTAGCGAGCTAACTCTCGGTGAGGGTTCTTACTATGCACAGTATATCTTAGGAAGCGATCGCGAAAATCGTATTCAAGGAGATGATTTTGAACCTTGGGTTGGAACTATTGAGTTCAATTCTTTAGCCGAAGATAGTTTTTATTTTGATAAAACTCCCACAACAGATGATGATATTCCCTTCGACCAACTAGATTTCCTTAGTTTAGCTCTGCATGAGATTGGTCACGTATTAGGATTTGGAACGGCTCCTATCTTTCGTCAACAAATTACAAATAATAAATTTATAGGCACTCAAAGTATAAAATTCAATGGAGGTCAACCAGTTCCTCTTGATGAAAGTGGCACTCATATTAGAAACAAATATAGTCTTGATCCTAATTCAGATGCCCTAATGGATCCAGTCTTAACTTCTGGAAAAAGAAATTTACCCACTAGTTTGGATTTAGCTCTGCTTACTGATATTGGTTATAATATTTTCGCTTACGACAAGGCTAAAGTTTATCGTTTCTATCAATATAATAAAGGATTTCATTTTTATACTGCCGATGATAACGAAAGGCAAAATGTATTAGATCGGAGTCAAAGTGGGGAATTACAGTATAACTATGAAAATGAAGCTTATAGTGTTTTGACAAGCGATCGCGATTCTTTAACAGGACAAATAATTGAAGCTGCTCAGCCAATTTATCGCTTCTTTAATCGACAGACAGGCGCACATCTTTATACGATGGATGAGAACGAGAAAAACTATATTGTTGATAATCTAAAGAATTATAGTGATGAGGGTATAGCTTATTATGCCTTTGACTCTCAACCAGAAAATATCGATACAGTTCCTCTCTATCGAATGCTTAATACTCAATCAGGGGCGCATCTATTTACCACTAGTCTGAATGAGTTTAATACTATACAAGCAACTTTGCCAAACTTTCAGGTTGAAGGAAATGAAGGAGTTGCTTTCTACGTATTTGAGTGACATTTTCCCTCACTAAATCCGCTATTTATACTCATTGTAAGGAGTAGTATCGGTTATTTGAACATCGCAATTATTGACTCAAGAATTTAATAAGTAGGGTGGGCAGTATTGATAATCTGAAACATTTGTACTTTATCAAAACCACTATGCCCACCCTACTCAAGGAAATCAATTGGCTTTCGTAGGGTGGGCATAGTTATCAACTACTTTTAAAATTGACCTAATTAATCGATAATGCCCACCCATCTTCAACAAAATGCCCCAATATCGACGCTCTTATCTTCCAGGTGGAACTTTTTTTCTAACTTTAGTTACTTATTGTCGTCGTCCTTTATTTAAACAACCAGACAATATCGCTCTTCTCCGTGCTGCCATAGCTAAAGTTAAACAAGAAAAGCCTTTTATACTAAATCCGATTGACAAAATATACCTTTATTAATCTTGTAAAAGTAGTTGTA
>CAYMWC010000371.1:0-4130 GCA_964393695.1 uncultured Pleurocapsa sp. | reverse complement strand
TCTATTGAATTGGTACTTTTGCTAATAATTTATCATACTTACTCTAGAAGAGCCAGATTTTTATTCCTTTTGTGAAACATTTTGGCATGAACTATTATCCAGAGTATTGAGGGTAACTGTACTATCGATTACCAAGCGATCGCTTTATTTACGATACTGCTAAGATGAGTATAGATATGTTAGCTGGCTTTTGCTTTTTACTTATTTTCCATTAAATCATCTAGTTCTAGCTCTAACACTTTGTTTGTATCTCTACCCATAACTAAAGGTAGTTTACCGTCCCATTTTTCGATTGTTTGTTTTTTAAGAAGTTGGTTATTTAAGGTGGTCTGAATAAGTCCTTGTGCTTCTGCTTCTCCTTTAGCTAAATTCACTTTGGCTTCGGCTTCTTTTGCTGCTTTAATTGCCATAAATCCTGCTCTTTTGGCTTCTTGTTCGGCAATTTGTTTAGTTTCTACGGCTTCACCAAATCTTTCGGAAAAGTGAACATGAACTAGAGAAATATCATCAACTGCAAGATAATAAGGAGTAAGTCTTTCTGTCAAAAAACTGTCTACTTCTGCTTTAACTTGTCTTCTTTTAGTAATAATTTCTTCGGCCGTATATTCAGCCATCACTGCTTTAAGCACTTCTTCTACAGCAGGCTCGATAATACGATCAATTATTGAGCTTTCGCTACCAATTTGTTGAAAAATCAAATTAGTTTTTTCTGGAATAATATGCCAATTAAGAGCGACATCAGTAAAGACATCTTGGAGATCTTTGGAAGATGCTTCTGCTGATTGTTCTTGTTTTTGTACCCGAACACTTAATTTTTCGACGGTGTTAACTATAGGCAGAATTACATGAATTCCTTCTGATAATACTTGATCTTGCACTTCACCAAATCTCATTAATACTCCTCGTTCTCCTGCATTAACAATTACAAAAAAACTTAAAAATATTATAATTAATGCTAAAGATAAAAAGATTTTACTTGCTAGTAAAGTGTCTTTACTAGTCTGGCGATTTGATTTTAAGTTGGTATTTTGCTCATTTAATTTGATATTATTCATAAATAATATTGACTCGTTGTCATTTAGGAATTTAAACTCCAGACGTTTAATGTTTAATAATAAATGTCAAATGTTAAATCTCGTAATACCATACTTCTTCTTCTCGCACTAAAATCCGACTAAGAGAAAAACGCTCAATAATTCCTTGTTCTTCTAGCTGTTTTAAGGAACGAGTAACACTTACTCTAGTTATCCCCAATATTTCAGCTATATCTTGATGAGTAAGTTTAAAATCAATTAAATATCCAATTTCTATTTGACGACCAAATTTTTTAGCTAACCAAGTCAAAAACTTAAGCAGTCCTATTTCAAGTTTTTTATAACTACGAATAACACTTAATTCCTCGAATTGTTGAATTTGGTTAAGTAAATTAGTTGTTAATTGCTCTCCATCTTCCCAAGCAAAACTAATTACTTCTACTGCCGTCAGACACTCTATAGTATAAGGATTCATTTTGGATAAAGCTTGCCCCACCAGATCTCCTTCTCCCCATAAACCTAAAGTAATCATTGAACCATCTTCTAGCCAAGTTAAAGTGCGTACTATTCCTGTTTTAATTTTCCACACATCGTATGTATTAATGGGAAATGTTACACGGCGTTGAAAGTGATGATAATCACCTTTAATAACCAGGTTAGATAAAGATGAAGAATTAGAATTATACATATATAAATAATTTAAAATTTAGGATCGAACAAAAGATTTGGTTTCTTTGAGTTTGATAAATACTTGTTGTCCTGGCTGTAAAGCCAATTCAGAAAACCTATCTCGACTTAAATGAACGTTTAAGAGTAAATTTTCATCGACAACTAATTCAGCTTGAACTTGATAACCTAAATTTATTACTCGTTGCAATTTACCAGTTGCTACTTTTTCAGCAGGAGAAGTTAAGAGTTCGATATCGTGAGGACGTACAAAAAATTGATTTTTTTGATGGTTTGTTAATCCTAGCTGCTGACAAAAATTGAAGTGATCGGGTACAACATTTACATCGCCAATAAAACTCATGACAAAAGGATTAGCAGGGTGATCGTAGATTTCTGCTGTTGTGCCTACTTGTTCGATGTTACCGTGATTCATAATCACAATTTGATCAGCTACTTCCATAGCTTCTTCGCGATCGTGAGTAACCAAAATAGTAGTAACACCAATTCGTTCATGGAATTGACGCAACCATGTACGTAATTCTTTCCGAACTTTGGCATCTAATGCACCAAAAGGTTCATCTAATAATAAAACTTTGGGATCTACAGCCAAAGCACGGGCAAGGGCGACTCTTTGTCTTTGTCCACCCGAAAGCTGATTCGGATAGCGATCGCTCAATCCTGGTAATTGAATTAGTTCTAATAGTTCTTTTACCTTGTCTTTAATTGCTGTGGGAGAATACTTGCGAATTACTAATCCAAAGGCAATATTTTGCCAGATGGTTAGGTGTTTGAAGAGAGCATAGTGTTGAAAAACAAAGCCAATGTTGCGCTTTTTTATATCGAGATGAGTAGTATCTTGCTCGTTAATATAAATTTTGCCTGTATCAGGAGGTTCAAGTCCTGCGATCGCTCTCAACAAAGTCGATTTCCCCGATCCCGAAGGGCCTAATAAAGCTACGAGACTACCCGAATCTATGTTCAAATCGATCTGATTTAAAGCTTGAAAATTTCCAAATTGTTTTGATATTTTCTCAATGAGAATACTCATGAATTTTGCTTTGGAGGTTGGTAAATGTTGTCAATTTCGCCTATTTTTTTAAAGTAATAATTACCTAGTATTTAACTTCAAACAATAGAAAATTTGGCGTTTAAGGTTAAAATAAATTTATTGCTGAACAAATATTTATATTCATAGTTACTCTAAAATAAATTTGAAACTCTCCTAGATAACTAGAATCTAGCTATAGATAATTTCGCTATGCAGATTTCATCTTATCGTAGATTTTAATTTATAAAGCGACAAAAAAACATTCGATAAATTTTATTTATTAAATCAACAAAAAAGAATATTTGATTTTATTAAGAAATTTTTTTAAAGTGAAATAGTCCTTGGAAAGTGAGGGGCTGTGACTCGAATTTGATTCGAGTCCTTGAAAGCCCCGTCAGCTGGCAAAAACTGAAAAAGGGTCTAAAAGTTGAACTTTGGATCTTTGTATCCAAATTGAGAGAATCATGAAATAGAGAATCTACTTATGACCACCAGAATCAAACATAGGCATAATACTCACGGTTTAAAGCCTGACTGTCTATCTTTTAAAGAAGTTTTAGCTCAATCTTTTGCAGTTATTGCACCCACCACCATACCAGCATCTAATTTAGGTCTTATAGTTGCTCTTTCGGGTAATGATACCGCGAGCTTGGATTGGATTACTGGGGTTTGTTCCAATTGCGATCGGTATTAGTAATCTGGTTAACAACCTGAAAGATGAACCTGAAATTCAAACAGTCTCAGATTCAAATACAGCCAAAAATCTACTTATCGTAATTGCACCTCAAACTTATAAAGTTGCAGCCGTCACCTTTGCCAATGGTGGAGACAATATTGGTATTTATGTACCGTTATTTGCTAGTAGTAATTTAGCCGAATTAGCAGTTATTTGCTTAACTTTCTTAGTCTTAATCGGAGTGTGGTGTTATGTAGCTTATCGCTTGACTCGCCATAAAGCGATCGCTCATATCTTAACCAAATACGGAGAGCGTATTGTTCCTTTTGTTTTGATTGGCTTAGGAATTTACATTTTGCTAGAAAACCATACCTACCAACTGTTACCTTCACTTCAAGACTAATAACTGTAAGGGCGTTTCGCGAAACGCCCCTACGATTACAACTAAATTAGGAGAAAATTCATGAAACTCTGGAAAACCATTTTCTTAAGTTTATTACTCTGTTTAAATTTTGCGATCGCTACACCAGCGTTAGCCGATAAACCAAATTTTCAAAAAAATCCCGATTATCTTGAAATAACCGACAATCTCACTAAGTTATTTGAGGCAAAAGCTAACAAATCCTTACCAGAAGGACTAACCGCCAGCGAACTTGGATTCCAATGGAAGTCTTACGACGGTGTTCGAGATAGCCCCCCAAAT
>CAYMWC010000370.1:0-4228 GCA_964393695.1 uncultured Pleurocapsa sp. | reverse complement strand
ATGAGTTTTTCTATGAGTTTTATGAGATTAAGAAACTAAGAGCAAAACTACTATAAAAGCAGTTAAAGTTCACAAATTGTCAGGAACACCCTGTATGGTTACTCAAGCAGAATTAGTAATCGAATCCCAAGCACTTCTAGGAGAATGCCCCTGTTGGCATCAGGAAAAGCAATTATTATATTGGGTCGATATTCTCAAACAACAATTTCACATCTATCACCCTGAAAGCCAAAAGAATCTAACTATTGATGTCGGAGAATTGATCGGTGGTGTCGCTCCCAGAAGTAATGGTGAGGTCATTTTAGGCTTACAGAGTGGCTTTGCTAGCTTAGACCTGGAGACTGAGGAAATAAATATTCTCGCTCGACCAGAAGATTATCCTCCATCCCATCGATTTAATGATGGCAAATGCGATCCAGTAGGACGTTTTCTCGCTGGAACGATAGCTATTGATGAAACTAAGGGTGCAGGTTCTCTGTATTCTTTAGACGCACATTTGCACGTTAGAAAGCTACTAGACAATCTCAGTATTTCTAATGGAATGGGATGGAGTCCAGATTATTCGACGATGTATCTGATTGATTCTCCTACCCAAAAAGTTTTTGCCTTTGACTACGATTTAACTACGGGAAATATTAGTAACCAAAGAGTGGCAGTTACTATCCCAGAAGGATTTCCCGATGGAATGACTGTAGACAATGAAGGCAATATCTGGGTGGCATTGTGGGCTGGATTTAAAGTAACACGTTGGAATCCGTATACAGGAAAATTGCTGCAAAGCATTTCTGTTCCTGCTCCTAATGTTACATCCTGTGCATTTGGAGGGTCGAATCTGAACGAACTTTACATTACAACGGCTAGAAAGGATCTGAATGAAGATGCATTAAACCAATATCCTCATGCTGGCAGTGTTTTTCGAGTTAAAACCGATGCGATTGGCATGAAAAGTTTTGAGTTTGTAGCTGGTTAACTAACAGTAATTCTGGAAAATTTAGATTAAAAAGGAGAATAAATCTATGCGCGATGTTATACTTCATGCCTTTAATTGGCATTACCAAGAAATTATCGCTCGAATTGAAGAAATACGTGATGCAGGTTACGGTGCGATTCTTATCCCCCCACCTCTTTATTCAGATCCCAATGGCGATCAGTGGTGGCAGCGTTATCAACCCAAAGATTACCGAATTCTTTTGTCCCATTTAGGAGGAAAACAAGATCTGCTGGAATTGATTGAAAAATGCCATGATACCGAGCCTAAAATTCGAGTTTATGCTGATATCGTGATTAACCACATGGCTAATGAAGCTGAAGCTAGAGAAGATCGCTTAAATTTTCCAGGAGAAGCCGAACTCAAAAAATATCGAGATAATCCGACTTTATTTGAAGAAAATCGTCTGTATGGAGATTTAAGTGAAGGTTTGTTTTCACCTTGGGATTTCAATCAGGGAGGAGATATCGGCGATTGGTCGAATCGCGATCACGTCCAGTTTAATAGTTTATCGGGATTACCTGACTTGAAAGATTCAGATTGGGTACTATCACAGCAAAAAGAAATGTTGTCTGCTCTGGCAGAAATGGGTTTTAATGGATTTCGCATCGATGCAATCAAACACATGACTGAGCGAATGATTGATAATTTTGCCGATCGCGACTTTATGGCTGGCAAATTTTTATTTGGCGAGGTTTTGACTGGTAGCGATCGCGATGAAGATATCTTTTTAGACCCTTTTCTGGTAGAAACTTGGATGCCTGCCTATGATTTTCCTCTATTTCAGACAATTCGCGAAGCATTTGGATTTGGTGGTTCTCTCAGAAGACTCGCCCGCCCCGAACAAGAAGGTAACGCTTTAGCCTGGAATCGAGCAGTGACTTTTACGGTTAACCATGACGTTCCTTATAATGACGGTTTTCGCTTCTGGCTACTAGATCGGCAGGATGAGTATTTGGCTTACGCCTATATTTTGGGAAGAGATGGTGGTGTACCCTTAATCTTCTGCGACCATAATGAATCGGCAGAAAAACACCCTGAAGATCGCGATCGCTGGACTAATGTTGTCGCCAGAGAAGATCTTAACAGGATGATCCAATTTCACAATGCCGTTCATGGAGAACGGATGGAAATCTTGTATGAAAGTGATCTAGTGCTGGTTTTCCGCAGAGGAGACTTCGGTATCGTTGCGATCAATAAAGGTGGAGCGGAAACTTGGGTTGAGTTCAGCACTTGGGGCTTAAAAAATCCAGGTAACTATAAAGATTTGATTCACAAACAAGAGATGAAACTTTCTGGGAATCGTTTTACTTTATATATTCCACCCAGGACTGCTCAAATGTGGTTGTCAGTTTAGTGCCTTAGCAACCAGCCAGATAGGGCGATCGCTGACTTGTAGGTTAAATTCGACCGAATCTTAGTAGCGATCGCTCTTTCCCCTATTCTCGATTTTTTATTGAAATTAATTAACTTCAGGAGCGAGAGTATCTCCATCTTAAAATTATGAACTTAGAACCATGTTAAAGATTAAATTTTTGCAAACTGGAAAAAAAGCAGCACTAGCAATCTTTATTCCCTTGACAGTTTTAATGACTGGCTGTGATGACGAGGCTTTATTCGAGCAGGTTCAAAGGTTTTCAGGTTCGGCAGAACAGCTAGCAATCAAATTTCCCGATATTGCTACCGATGTTTATGATTCCTGTCTTCGTACTGCTGAATATACAGTCATCCAGGCATCAGATCGACCTTTTATAGATAGAGATAAATTTCAGGAAAATTGCGCTCAACCTCTAGAATTTAAGGACGGTAAAGGTCAACTAGTTAGTATTACCAGAAAAGAGTTTGAAGGAGAACTCATTGCCGTTAATGATGTCATCGTTAATTATCTGAAAGCTCTAGGTGCTGTAGCTAGTGGTGGTGAAGTTACCTACACCGAAAACATACAAGCATTAGGAAATGCGATTAGGCGCGTTAAACCTCGTTTGAGCGATGATGAAATTCAAGCTGGTCAGACCATTTTAGGCTTTCTCTTGAACGCATTCAGCAGCGAGTTTCGCAGAGAGACATTAGCAACAGAAATTACTGCTACCAACGAGCCACTACAAATTTTTATCTGTCGGCTAAAGAAAGATGTCGTCGGTCAATATCTTAGAGCTGAGCTACCTACTGAAAGGCAAGTGATAGATGAGTATTATCAAGCCCATATTAAACGAGAACTGCAAATAGATCGAGCCGAGCAAGAACAAGAATACTTAATTCAACAATATCTTCGCCAAGAGCTTCAGCTAGAGCCACTTGAGGAAAGGACACTAGGAACTAAGCCACCTGTGACAGTATTTGAACTAGATAGCAAATGGAGAGAAGCTCTTGCAGAATTTCGTCAACGCGAGGCAACTGCTAAGGATTATATCGATATTCTCAATACCATTGCTGCTGGTCATAGTCAGCTAGATCAACGTTTAGGTGGTTTGGGAAAAGGGCAAACAGAGCTATGCCCAGGTGAGGCAGACAGATTGTTAGTCCACAACAATCTGCCCAAGGTATTTCCTGGGGAGGTAGATGAATCCGATCTCACCGAAATTGCTACGAGATATGCAGATCGTTTGGAATTTTTACTCGCCAAACTCAATTCTACTAATTAAGTTATTTAGCACTAGGAGGAACAATGTTCAGAATTTTAAGTAGCACTCAAGCTAACGAACCAACTACCCTAACTCCAGAAGAAATTAGAAAACTCAGTAATAGATGTTTAAAAATTGCGACTTGGCTCAATGATGCCCTCGAAAAAGTAGACCAACGTGGGGTTAAGGATGAAGAAAGAGAAGATTATTTTAATTTAGTTACCTTGAAAAACGAAATACGGGCTAAAGGATTGTTGTTCTCGCGTCAGGCAATGATTCTAACGGTTAAAGCTACGGATTTAGCTGAATATCGCCAGGAAATAGAGGGAGCTACTCAAAAGCTAGGAGACGCGATCGCTCAACTAGAGCAGACTAATGCCATTCTCGGAAAATTAGCAGCAGGGATTAACTTTGTTGTTAGCATTCTAGAAACGCTTGCGGGAGGAGGAGTTATCAGTATTGCTGGTGCTATTAACGAACTCGACAATTTATTGGGCTAGCTTTTTAAGTAGGAAATAGTTTCAGGAATTAAGAATAAAAGGAGAAAGAGACATGACTAACAACATATATGCACTACTTGTAGGAATCGATCGCTACGCTCCCCCCATACCTGCATTAC
>CAYMWC010000369.1:0-4233 GCA_964393695.1 uncultured Pleurocapsa sp. | reverse complement strand
TTTTATCCCTCCCCGTAATGAACTAGAGCAAAAGCTGGCTCTAATTTGGCAAGAGGTTTTAAATCTTGAGACAATCAGTGTTCAAGATAACTTTTTTGAATTGGGTGGACATTCTTTATTAGCTGCTACTCTGTCAGCGAAGTTGGAGCATACTTTTAAGAGTAAATTACCTCTGGCAATGTTATTTCAAATGCCAACGATTGAACAACAGGCTAATTTCTTTGAGCAACAAACTAATAATCAATCTTGGTCTCCTCTTGCTTCTATTCAATCCAAGGGAACTAAACCACCTCTATTTTTATTTCAAGGTGTTGGTATTTATTATCCTTTGTCATCCCATTTGGGAGAGGATCAACCTGTTTATGGCTTGTCTATTGAAATGATTGATGATTCAACACATTGGTTTGATAAGATTGAAGAGTTGGTAGCTCTGTATATTAAAGAGATCAAAACTGTGCAACCTCAAGGACCTTATTATTTTGGAGGCATATCTTTTGGTGGGATGATTGCTTTAGAAGCTGCTCAACAACTTTTAGCTCAGGGTGAACAAGTTGCTTTATTGGCATTGTTTGATACTTGGAAGTCTAAAGCTTATATATCGTATCCTGTACATCAAAAGTTGTTAATTCATTGGCGCCAATTTGCTCAATCAGGGTTTAAATATTTGTTTTCTAGCTACAATCGACGGAAAAATAAAAATAAATCTCGTAAGGTTCAAACCCTACCTCCAAACAATTTGATGTCAAACGTTTCTGGTAAAAATCATCGACAATTAAGCCAAGTTACACAAACGTATTTAAAAGCCAGAGAAAATTATGTTCCCCAAGTTTATTCAGGTAAAATAACCCTATTTAAGTCGATGGAAACGGCAAAAATGGTTGATTTAGGAGACTTTGATGCTCAATTGGGTTGGGGAGCTTTGGCTGCTGGAGGATTGGATATTATTGATGTTCCTGGAGATCATTTAGGTATTTTACGAGAGCCTTGTGTAGCAATGCTAGCTCAAGAATTAAAGGCTTGTATAGATAAATGTAGTAATTTACATCACAATATTGATACTGTAGCAATTACTTCTAATCAGCAGGTCAACACAATAAATCACCCATTAGAAAAGGTCAAAACCTTTGTTGTGTAAAGATCATGTTGCTGATTTCAATAAACTAATTTCGATTAAAAATTGTACCTAACTAATAAGGTGGGCGACAGTATTGTTGCCCACCCTACTTCACTATTAAAAATAGTAACTTACAACGGTTCTAGATTTAATCAGCAAACCTTATCTAAATTAAGTGGGTCAAGAGGAAAGCTTGATTGTTGTTCCTTATTTGCATACGATACTATAACCAAAGTGCAGTTATTTTGACGTTGAACAAAATATTTAGTTAGGAAAGATTTATGAAAATTTTAGTAGTAGAAGATGACGAGCGTATTAGCGACGCTGTAGTTGAATATCTTTCTGATTTACATTATGCTGTCGAAGCTGTTTATGATGGTCAAAGTGCTTGGGATTTGTTGGATGTCTTTTCTTATGACCTGGTGTTGTTAGATGTGATGTTGCCAGAGGTTGATGGCATCACTCTTTGTCAAAGACTACGTAAAAAAGGCTGTGATATTCCCATTTTGATGTTGACTGCCAAAGATACTTTGGACAATAAGATTGAAGGCTTGGATGCTGGGGCAGATGATTATTTGGTCAAGCCTTTTGAACTAGATGAATTATCGGCAAGAATTCGAGCTTTGTTACGTCGAGGCACAAGCAGTTTACCGCCTGTTTTAACTTGGGAAAAATTAAGTCTTGATCCTAGTAGCTGCGAAGTTTTTTATCAAGATGAACTTTTACCTCTGAGTCCGAAAGAATACAAACTGTTAGAATTTTTCTTGCGTAATGGTCGTCGTGTTTTTAGTCGCGCTCAAATTTTGGAACATCTTTGGTCTTTTGAACAAGTACCCGAAGAAGCCACAGTAAAAGCTCATATTAGAGGTCTAAGACAAAAACTAGAGGCTGCTGGTGCGCCTCACGACTTAATTGAGACTGTCTATGGTTTAGGATATCGTCTTAAGGAAGAACCTCAACAGGTATAAGTCATGTATCAAGGTTTGCGATCGCGATTATTGTTATACTATCTCATAGTTATGGCAACAATCTTAAGTATTTTTGGTGCAGGAGTTTATGTCCTGTTTAGTCGTAATTTAAATAGCCAATTAAACAAAAGATTATTAACCCTAGCTCAATTTGCAGCACAATCTTTGCCCGCAGTTCAGGAAAATGGTCAGAAACATCTTGATTCTCAGGAAACAGTTGCAGCTTGGCGCGACATTTTTAACCGAGATCAACAGAGTTTAGAATGGTTTGATGCTAAGGGTAATATAATTGGACGTAAAGGGTTAATTCGCTTAGGAGAGGAGAAGCCTAAGACTGGGACAAGAAATTTACGACAGATTCAGTCCGATGCAATAGCTCGTACTCATACATTAAGTGCTATTCTTAGTTTACCTAATCAGCCAGGAACGACAATTGGATATGTTCGGGCTAGTCAATCTTTAGAGGAAATTGAAGCAGCACAAGAAGAGCTATTACGCATCTTAATTTTCGGAGGAATGTTAACTCTGATTTTAATTGGCTTGGGTGGTTTTTGGTTAACGCAAAAGGCGATTGAACCGATTGAGGCTAGTTTTTTGCAACTTAAGCAGTTTACTGCTGATGCTTCCCATGAGTTGCGTAGCCCTTTAACGGCAATTAAAGCCTCAGTAGACGTAATGCGTAATCATCCAGAGCGTGTTCATCCGAAAGATGCTAAAAAACTAGAAGCGATCGCTGGTGCCACCTTACAAATGAACCAGACTTTGGAAGATTTGTTATTTTTGGCGCGTACTGATGCTGATCCTAATATGCCAATGGAAGCTCGCCAATTAGCTCCAGTCTCCCTTAATCAAATTTTACAAAACTGCTTTGTACTTTTAGAGCCTCTGGCTAACGATAAACAGATTGTATTTCAGTCTAAATTTAGAGATGACATCACTATTTCAGGGGACACCGCTCAACTTTCTCGCTTATTCTCTAATTTATTAGAAAACGCACTCCAATACACCCCAGAAGAAGGACGAGTGAGTTTAGATTTATATAAGCAAAATCGCATGGCTATAGTGAGTGTCCGTGATACAGGTATTGGGATCGCTCCCGATCAAATCTCTAAAGTTTTTGACCGTTTTTGGCGAGCAAATAAAGCTCGCTCCCGTCGTAAAGGTGGTACTGGTTTAGGCTTAGCTATTTCTCAAGCGATCGCTAAACGTCATGGAGGTAAAATTTCAGTTACTAGTGAGCTTAATATTGGTAGTTGTTTCTTAGTACGTATTCCTATTCTAGAGACTAAAAAATCGGCGATCATTAAAGTTTAGCTTACATAGTTTACAGGGTGATAAGAAATAGAAAATCATGGAATAAATAATGGTTATTTCATAGTTTTAGTATTCCAAGAAGCTGTAATTTTAGACATCTTGGGGTTTCTTCCAGGTTATGCGATCGCTACAGGTTTATACGCTTTAGCAGCAGGAGCGACAAATTTACCTTTATTTATGACGATTAATCGCGCTATTGTGGTTTTGATTCTGACAGTAATTATGTGTTGTATTTCAGGTACTATTGCTGTCAAAAAATTAAGTACAGCCGATCCAGCAGATATTTTTTAGCTATGAACAATCAACAATCAACAATCAACAATCAACAATCAACAACTAATCAAGTTGTAAATATTCAAAATCTCAATCATTTTTTTGGTGAAGGTAAGTTAAAAAAGCAAATTTTATTTGATATTAATTTAGTTCTCAATTCGGGAGAAGTAATTATTTTAAAAGGACCTTCTGGTTCAGGCAAAACTACTCTTCTAACTCTGATGGGGGGACTTCGTTCAGCACAATCAGGCAGCCTTCAAGTCTTCGATCAAGAATTAGTTGGGGCAAAGAAAAACAAGTTAGTTAATACTAGAAAAAATATCGGCTATATTTTTCAAGCTCATAATTTACTTGCTTCTTTAACTGCCAAACAAAATGTCCAGATGTCTTTAGAGTTACATCATGGAATAAACAGTGCCGAAATTGAACAAAGAACGATCGCTCTACTAGAAGCTGTTGGCTTAGGAGAACATATTAACTACCATCCCCAAAACCTATCGGGAGGACAAAAACAACGAGTAGCGATCGCTCGCGCTCTAGTTTCTCATCCTAAAATGGTGCTAG
>CAYMWC010000368.1:0-4289 GCA_964393695.1 uncultured Pleurocapsa sp. | reverse complement strand
CAGTAGTGCCAGTAGTATTTTGTTTGATGAAGGTGAGTTTAGCGCGACAGATTTAGAGAATCCACCTGTGTTAACAATTAATGCACCCATTGGTTTGAATTTAAGAGATCAGCCTGGGGATATTGTTAATCGTTCAATTGTAGAAAATAGTTCTCAAGAATTGGTAGGTTTGGAAGTTTTACCAGGAAATAATCTGGCTTTTATTGGAGGAAATATTAAGTTTGATAGAGGGAATTTAACTGCTAGAGGCGGAAACATCGAATTAGGAGGATTAACGGAAGCAGGAATAGTTAGTATTAATCCTGATGGTAGCCTAAGCTTTCCCGAAACTGTCGCCAAAGCCGATATTAGCTTAACTAATGCTGCCGATATCGACACAACTGGTACTGGTGGAGGAAATATTACAGTTAATGCTCGAAATTTAGAGTTAACGGCAGGAGAACTAGATGATAGTTTAATTGGCACAGGAATAAGCTCTGAGTCTACTTCTGCTGAGGCACAAGCAGGAGATATAAACATCAATGTGGCTGAAAAGCTCTTGATTGATAATAGCGTTATTTTCAATCAAGTTGCTTCTGAAGCAATAGGTAATGCAGGTAACATCACAATTAATACTGGTTCTCTAGAAGCAATTAATGAAGGATCAATTACTGCAAATACATCGGGAAAAGGTAATGTAGGAGACATAAAGATTTCTACTACTAACTTAAATCTAACTAATGGATCGATTGTAGACCTTGATGTTATTGGTCAAGGAAATGTAGGAACAATTGATATTACAGCCACAGAAAATATTCAGATCACTGAAGAAAATTCAAATAGAATTCCTGGTGGTATTGAAAGCGGTGTTAACTCAAACGCAGTAGGTAATACAAGAGGGATAAGAATTTCTACTCATAACTTGACTTTGACTAATGGCGGAGAAATTGATGCTTATATGTCTGGACAGGGAAATGCAGGCAAAATTGATATTACCGCTACAGGAGATATTACCCTCGCTGGAAAAGGTTCAGATGGTTTTTCTAGTCGTATTATTGGTCAGGTTTTTGGAAATGCAATATCTGATACAGGAGAGATTATTGCCCCAAGGGGAGTAGGAGATGTAGGGGGAGTAAGAATTTCTACTAATAACTTGACTTTGACTGATGGCGGACAAATTAATGCTAGTACTTATGGTGAAGGTGATGCAGGAACAGTAGATATTACTGCCACAAGCGATATTACGATCACTGGGGACAATTTAGGTATCGATGGTCTTCTTAGTGGTATTTTTAGTGCTGTTGATGTAGACGGAGAAGGAGATGCAGGTGGGATAAAAATATCTACCACCAACTTGACTTTGACTAATGGTGGACAAATTGATGCTAGTACTTATCGCGACGGAAATGGAGGAAATATAGTAGTCAATGCCAGTGAATCAATCACTCTAGATGGCACAAGTCCTGATGGTTTTACTAGTGGAATTTTTAATTCTGTAGGAACAGATGCAGTAGGTAACAGTGGCAGCATTAATTTGACAACAACTAATCTTTCCATCAGCAATGGTGCAATCATTAACGCTGGTACTTTTGGTAAAGGGAATGGGGGAACAATAACAGTTAATGCCAGCGAGTCAATCACTTTAGATGGCACAAGTCCTGATGGTTTTACTAGTGGAATTTTTAATTCTGTAGGAACAGATGCAGTAGGTAACAGTGGCAGCATTAATTTGACAACAACTAATCTTTCCATCAGCAATGGTGCAATCATTAACGCTGGTACTTTTGGTAAAGGGAATGGGGGAACAATAACAGTTAATGCCAGCGAGTCAATCACTTTAGATGGCACAAGTCCTGATGGTTTTACTAGTGGAATTTTTAATTCTGTAGGAACAGATGCAGTAGGTAACAGTGGCAGCATTAATTTGACAACAACTAATCTTTCCATCAGCAATGGTGCAGCAATTTTTGCTTTTACTGAAGGAGATGGGGATGCTGGTGATTTAACTTTTAATATAAGCGATCGCTTGACCTTAGAAGAAAATAGTATTATTTCAGCACAAGCTTTTGGAACTAATGTTAGTGGAGGCAATATAACTATCAATGCTCAAGATGGTTTTTTAGTCGCTTTTCCTAATCAAAATCCAGGCAGTGGTAATGATATTGTTGCTAATTCTCCAGCAGGAATAGATGGGAATATTGAAATTTATGCTCAAGGAGTTTTTGGTTTAGAAGAAAGAGATGCTGTTTCTTTAAATAATCAACTTGTGAATAATACTAACGATATTGACGCTAGCGGAACTTTGAGCGGTTCTCTACCTATAGTATTTATTCCGAGGGAAGTCCAAGATCTACCTCCAGTAATTTCGTCAGAACAAACCACCGAACAGGCTTGCCAAGCTAACCGAGAAGCAGCAGCCAACAATGGTTTAGTCATCAATGGTAAAGGTGGTATTCCAGCACAACCAGTAGAACCTTTAACTTCTCAAAATATTATCGTCATTGGACAATATACTGACGATACCTACATTACACCTCAACCTGCAAAAACCAGTCAAGTACCTTTAACTTCTCAAAATACTATCGCCATTGGACAATATACTGACGATACCTACACCACCCCCGAACCTGTTCCCACACCCAAACCTATAAAAACCAGTCAGGGTATGATTCAACCAGCCAGAGGCATTAAAATAACAGAGGATGGAGGCGTAATTTTAACCGCCTATCCCACTAATAATGCTGGAGAAAGACTTCCACAAGGGAGAATCAATTGCGGTCAAATATAGCAGGTCTGATGATGACGTGATGACTGTTAAACTGTAGTTTATAGACTACAGTAACTCATTGAAGCTCAAGAGCGAATGTGTTTCTTGAAAGTTAAAGCTGACGGCAGCGTACCTTTTAATACTAAATCCGTTTCGTATAGGTTACTTAAAAAATTAAGTCTTACTCATTACTCATTACTCATTACTCATTACTCATTACTCATTACTCATTACTCATTACTTCATAAATGAGCTAGCATTTGTTAACCGAACAGTATTGACCCCACCACCTCTCTACTCCTCTACCTACCTCAACTCCTCAATTCAAAATTGACAGACTACTAGTATGAGCAGGAAATTCCTATTAGGGACGATTAGGGACGATATAGCCATAGAGGTAAACCACTGGTAGCCAGATCAAATTGGATAGAATCGATCGCCATACTGATACCAGATTGAGTTTGACTTCTGCCAGGAATTAAGCGATTAATTAAGGGTTTAGGTTCTTCGATATTAAAACACTCGGTTTTATCGGGATCTAACCCTGCTAACTCTGCTGCCCAGCGACGGGCATCTTCTTCTGTTCCCAGACGATCCACTAAACCTAATTCTAAAGCTTGTTCTCCCGTAAACACTCTACCATCAGCAAAAGATCTAACGGTTGCTTCCTCTAGATTACGTCCTTTGGCAACAGTACCAACAAATTGGCTATAACTGACATCGATTAACTGCTGTAGAATATGCTCTTCTTCTTTGGTGAGTTCGCGATCAAACGCCAAAATATCTTTATAAGGGCCTGACTTAACTACTTTAAAGGAAACCCCAACTTTATCTAACAGACGTTCTAAGTTATTACCTCGCAAAATAACGCCAATGCTGCCTGTAATTGTGCCTGGATTAGAAACAATATGCTTTGCACCTACTCCAATATACACTCCTCCCGAAGCGGAGATATTGCCAAAGCTAGCGACTACTTTAATGTCTTTGTCCTCTTGTAATCTTTGTAGAGCGGTAAAAATTTCGTGAGAATCCGCTACTGTCCCCCCAGGGGAATCGATTCGCAGCAGTAGGGCAGGAAATTTCTTTTCCTCAATTGTTTTAAAAGCTTTCAGAACTTGTTTGCGAGTCTCAGAAGCGATCGCACCAGTAATTTCAATTCGCGCTATTTGTTTTTTCTTTCTATTAAACGGCCAAATCATTCAATATTTAAATGGTATTTGTATATTTGATGGTCAGAAGAGATAATCAACCCAACTTAGTTAATATTTGCTGGAGTCTAATATCCTCTTCGTAGAATTTTAACTGATATTGTTCAATTTAAGTTTTTGTCACTATGCTTCTGTTATTATTTCCGAGAAAGCTACTGAGACTATTTTTCGTTAAGCTTGTACGCATTTAATACGCATTTAAATTGTGTATGATGACCTTAGACAATAAACCATTAAACTCTCTCCCTGTCTCTTTATCACCCCGTCACCCCGTCACCCCGTCACCCCGTCACCCCGTCACCCCGTCACCCCGTCAATCTCAAGCAACAAATTAA
>CAYMWC010000367.1:0-4337 GCA_964393695.1 uncultured Pleurocapsa sp. | reverse complement strand
GCCCGAAGGGCTAATCGCCCGAGTGGAAAAACCAACTTTTTCCGATTGCTCCCTCGGCTTGTTGCAAAGCTATAGCTAACTGATTAGCAATCTGCATCATCAGATCAATGTCCATCTCTTGCCAGACTCGCACACCATCGTTTTGATATGCACCAATTAAGCCCCAAAGCTTTTCGTCTTGAAAAATTGGTACGATTAAATAAGCCCTTGCTTGATATTTTTCTAAAGACTGAACATAACAGTCGGGAAAACCTTTAGCATATATATCATCGACAACAGTAAACTTTTGACCAAAAGCATATCTGCCTCCCTGAGTTTGACGTAAAAAACTATCAGGTTCGATAATATCCCCCTGTTCACCTTTCGACCAATCTCTAAGAAGACAACGATCGCTTTGAAGGCGGTTACCACTTAAAATTTCATCGTTATTTTGCTCTGTTAATAAAGAAATCCAACCAGCACCCACAGACTCAGCAACTACTTGACCACTCCAGTCAGGATTAAATTCATAAATTATCAAGCGATCGCTTGATAACACTCGACGTATTTCTTGCGTAGCTACCGTAAAGATTGTCTGGACATCTTGAGAACGACGAATTTTATCAATAATAGTAGCCGAAGCCTTTGCCCGTTCAGCAACTATGGTTTCTAATTGCGTTTGTGGTTGGTTCATTGATCATAGTCAGCTAAATATTGCATCTAGTTTGTCTTAGCTGACTATGAATGGCAATGGAAAAAACGCTGGTGGTTTAACGTATGAGTCTCATAGTAATACTGTTCGTAGCTATTAGCTATTAGCTATTAGCTTTTTGAATCTGCTTACTTATCTCTCAAAGCCTTTAACTTTTCTTGTAACCTAGAGGGATTATTGCGCATAAAAGCATCGGCAAAAGCATCTGCTTCAGCAGTACGTCGATCAATCTCTTCCCGATTGTCATAATAAAATGCGATCGCTGCATAAACTGCTGCCAGCGACAACTGATATTTTCCAGCAATTTCTTCCAACGACTGTCCCATTTGGAGATACATCATTGCCACATCTGCTACAGTGATTCGAGTTCCTGCCAGGCGAGGTTTTCCGCTTCGCACTCCTGGAGTAATTTCAATATGTTTATTTAAAGTAATTTCCATAAAAAATCAAAAATCAACTTATATTAAAACAAGCTTATAGCTTATAGCTCTGTTAAACAAAAATTATTGAAAAACGATCGCCCTTCTTTAAGAAAAAGCGATCGTCTTAAAAATTACAAATTACAGCGTTGCTGAATGACGGTATGATAATCAAAAATTTTTGATAGTATTTCAAAATTCAAAAAGCTTATAGCTTATAGCTTATAGCTTATAGCTTATAGCTACGAACAGTATTACTAACAATTTCATACTTAAAATCAGCAACGTTTAGATTACAAGCGTTTAGGTAAGACTAAACACTAAGACAAATCCCAAGACTGCTGCAAAGACAATCAAGGCATAGAATTGGGCGCGACCATTTTCCAGGTATTTTAAGCCTTCACCACTGAGGACTGTAGCTAAACCAGTTAGGTTAACTGCACCATCTACCACACGGTAGTCTACTTCCATGATTTGTCTGGCGAGACGACGGCAGCCAACAACAAACACTTTGTTGTATATATCATCGATATACCATTTATTGAGAGAGAAACGATAGAGGGTAGGAATTTTTTTGGCAATACTATTAGGATCGATAGTTTTAGTTCGATACATCAAGATAGCGACAATAATGCCTGTAACTGCGATCGCCACAGACAACCCTGCCATAATCAGAAATTCATTCCAGTCAAAGACATGATGAGCTTCCGCCAGTACTTCTCCTGGTGCGTGAATAAACTCTTCAAAGTAATTCTCCCAAGGACGACCAATCAAACCAATTCCCACTGAAGGGACAGCTAAAACCAACAGAGGTAAAGCCATTGTTAGCGGAGATTCATGGGGAGATTCACTATGACCATGACTATGAGCTTCTTCAACATTCATTGCTCCAGGCCCAAAAGCTAGACCTGCTTCAGTCATTAACTGTTGTTTGATTCCAGTATCGTTACCGCGAAATCCTCCCTCAAAGGTCATAAAGTACATACGGAACATATAAAAAGCGGTTAAACCAGCAGTTGCCCAACCTACAAACCAAAGAGCAGGATTCGCCTCAAAAGCTTGTCCTAAAATCTCATCTTTTGACCAAAAACCAGCAAAAGGAGGAATACCACAGATCGCTAAATTACCAATCAAGAATGTACCCGCCGTGATCGGCATATACTTTCTCAAGCCACCCATTAAGCGCATATCTTGAGCCAAAATAGGATTATGTCCTACCACGTCTTCCATACCGTGAATTACTGAACCAGAACAGAGGAACAGCATCGCTTTAAAATAAGCATGGGTCATTAGGTGGAACAAACCTGCACTATAAGAGCCAATACCCATTGCCATCACCATATAGCCCAGTTGGGAAACAGTAGAGTATGCTAGACCTTTTTTAATGTCATTTTGAGTCAGAGCGATACTTGCTCCCAAAAAGGCGGTAAAAGCACCTGTCCAGGCAATAGTGGACATTGCTAAGGGAACAGTTTCAAATACAGGATACATCCGCGCAATTAAAAATACCCCAGCAGCTACCATAGTGGCAGCATGAATCAAAGCTGAGATCGGAGTAGGTCCTTCCATCGCGTCTGGTAGCCACACGTGCAAGGGAAATTGAGCAGATTTAGCAGCAGGCCCTAAAAAGACCAAGATTGCAAATAAAGTGGCGAGAAAAGCACTTAAAGACCCAGAAGCAACTAACTCACCCAGGCGATCGCCCATGACTCCAAATTCAAAACTACCTGTTGCCCAGTACAGACCTAGCATTCCCAACAATAAACCAAAGTCACCAACACGGTTAGTTACAAAGGCTTTTTGACAGGCATCAGCAGCAAGCTGGCGATCGTACCAAAAACCAATCAGGAGATAAGAACACATCCCCACAAGTTCCCAAAAGATGTATATTTGTACGAGGTTAGGACTAATAACAAGCCCCAACATCGAAGAACTAAATATACTCAAATAGGCATAGAAACGAACATAGCCAGGATCGTGTGCCATGTAGCCATCGGTGTAAATCATCACTAAGAAAGCTACCGTAGTGACAATCACCAGCATCAAAGCACTAAGATGATCAATGGTATAACCCATCGTTAGATGAAAATCTCCTGCCGAAGCCCACTCAATAGTGCGAGTAAAGGTTTCGTATCCGTGAATTTGACTCCACAGAATTGCAAAAGACATCACCATCGTTGCCCCCAGGATGGAGACGATGAACACAGCAGCTATCTGGCGTAGACCATTAGTTGCTTTGTTTACAGAAATTAAACCAATTCCCACTAACATTGCCCCTAATAGAGGCAGCACAGGAATTAGCCAAGCGTACTGATAAAGGGATTCCATTTTTATTATCTAAAGTATAAATTGCTTAACTACTTTGATGATTACCGCTAATTATTGTGACACATACAATTCCTTAAGAATATGTTTATGTATACAGCTTGCTAATTAGTGATTACTGATTATGGTTAAAAGAACAATCTGCGATCCCAAACTACAGGTTGGTTCAAACTAGTAGTAATAGTCGAGAATTGAGGATGTGATTCATTGATTAAAATATTATTTTCTACAGGCGCAATCAGACTGGGGACGATTAAAATACAGGAACGATTAGATAAAAGCCAATTATCACCAAAGTTTTTACTGACAGATAATTCTTTCCACTCAGATAAACTATAAGTAGTAACAACTTCATAGGTCGTGCCAACTGGAATAGTAATCTCAATCCACTGCTGATATTCTGGCAGATCTCCAGTATTGCTATGAACTAATTTTTCTAGCATAGCTAAAGAATAATTTTCTCCGCAGTAAATAACTGAATAATTTTCATTCCAACGACCTGGATAGAGTTTTGCACCAGTACCATCAAAAATTGGATAACGATTGTTATGGATGCCAATACGATAAGCTTTGAGAGTGCGATTTAAAATCGAGAAAAAGGTACGATATACGGTACGCAATTATTGGTATCAAATATATTCAACAATTTGCCTTGTTCTTGACTAATTGCTTTCTTTATTAACTTCTTACCAATGACTAATGACTAATGACTAATGACTAATGACTAATGACTAATGACTAATGACTGGGAATTAATACAACGACTAGCAATAACCGTATAGTCAGCATCTTGAAATATAGTACATTTATCTTGAAGACGGTCAAGGAGAGGTTGTTTTCCTTGTCTTAAGTTTTTAATTGCCTTTTGCGTGACTCCTTGATGATCTGTTAACCAGCGATTT
>CAYMWC010000366.1:1809-4350 GCA_964393695.1 uncultured Pleurocapsa sp. | reverse complement strand
ATCAGGTTGATTGCCATCATCAATAATCAAAAAAAACGCTCTCCAAAGATGGGGGGCGTTTTTTTATGGTGATCAGAGCGATTGCAAGTGCTGATAATTTAAAGTTACGACCAAAAGTCTAATATTTTTTTTGGTTATTCGGTATCGAAAGATACATATTTTCCGACTATTAATAAAAGAGAACGTTATACTATGTTTGGGAAAAAATTTATCAGAGAATTATATTAATTCTTCACTATTTGTCTTAAGCAACTTATTAAAATAAAAGCAAAATTAGCTACTCATTTGATTCTCATAACCTTGACATTCGTTGTTTAGCAATAGGTTCTCCAATGAGTAGTGTAATACTCAATAAAACTTGAGCTAAACAGTTAGCTTATAAGTTTTTATTAACTATAATTTAGCATCTGTCATGCTTAGTCTACCTATCAAATATTGATAAATATCGAGACATTGCTACTAAATCCGATTAAGAATTTACCAGATAGTGTATTTAAAGTAGCAAAATAAAACCTAAGTGTTACAGAAATAACAACATCTTATCAGTTTGTTTGCTAAAAAAGATTTGTCAAACATTTTTCTTGATGCCAAACCTTACTTTTATGGAATTTTTACCAAATCTCAACCATATCTTTAAGCAAACTTTATAGTAATTAGGTGATCCTGCTCATGCAAAAAAGCTAAAAAATCAGGCAGGATGATATTGAACAAATAGTAAATCAGCCAAAAACTTTATTTTTCTTGGAGGTACAATCTCAATCATTAAATTGGAACTAAACACTATGATGTTGGTCAAGATATTTTGAATAGTCAAAAGCATGAATCGAGATGTACCAACATACATAACTAAATAGAGAGAATTGTTAAATTAACTCCTCTCTGGTTAAGCAAATCATCAGGGTCAACAAATTAAATTAATTATGAACACAGTACAAAACAAACTTGAAAGTTTACATCTCAGTATTTGGATTAATCAAGCACACCAAAAACAATCATCTATAAAACCAATCAAAAACCGCAAACTAAATTTACTTGCTCCCCTCCGTCAATGGTTAAATAATATTGAAGTTAAAGATAGTGCTTTTGCTCATCGTGTTTGTCAGTTAATTCCCAGCCAATGCCCATTTGAACGTGAGATCAAACTTTTTGGGCGCACTATTGCTAAAATTCCTCCCATGTGTAAACTTAATCCTCTTTACAATGAAGTAATTGCTTTACGTTTTCGTGCGATTTGTTACTTAGCTGATGTTTGTGGTGAAGACGTTAGCGTCTACTGTTAAGATACACTAAAATTCAGACATCTTTTTTCTCTAGCAGACAATCGTGGCAATTATCGCGCTCAAAGCTTGGTATCTTAAACAATACGAACCAATCAAGCAGGTTTTACAAAAGCCTTGTACCCTGCGTTTAAATAGAAATAGCTTGTTAAAAACAGGTTTACGGGCAGATTTCTTAGATGATCGCCTCGAAGTAGAGGGCTCTAACTGGTTTCAGTTGTATTTAGCAGGTCAAACAGTTGAGTTTTATATCCAAGGAAGCGGTAGTTATATAGTTTCCAATATTGATTTAGTTTCCCAAGAAATTTATTTTACTAAATGTCATAGCACGTCAGGACTTGAACCAATCATTTACTATAGTCCTCAAAATTATTATCAGGCTGCTAACGAAGCGATAACCTCCGCCTTAGAAAAGATTGTTGATAATTTAGCAACGCGATCGCGCCTCCCTCTATCTCTAGAAGTTACACCTCATCCTGTAGAATCTCCCTTACGTCTCAGTAATAACCAATTGAGAAAGATCAGTAGAAGTCTGTTATTAATTGCTGACGTTACGCCAATCAGCAGTATTCCTGGAGAAAAACTATCTAGTTTACTTGTCGATCCTAATGTTTGTCTAGAATTAGGTTACGGTATCCAAACTAAAGACAATGGACAAATTTTGTTACTGAGAATGGAACGTTCTGATTTACTTGGAGAAATGCCTTTTGATATGCCTGGTTATAAGCAACTTAGCTTTACTAACGCTAATCAACTAGCAAAAAGTTTACCTAAACTGCTTGAAACACTGTTGCAAAGATATAATTTATTTTAAAATATACAATATTACTTAATTAATCTCTAAATAGCTTTTGTTTCAGATAGATTAAAGGCAGGGGATAGGTTAAACTTTAATTGAGAACTATTCCTAAAAAACTCATTTAATTAACCTGCCCTGACAACTGAAAGTAACTTAATATACAGTTGCCTGAAAAATCAAATGGAACATTCAGTAATTCTCCAGCTTAGCAACATCACTAAAACCTATCCTAATCGGCTAACATCATCTTTCAACAGTCAACCGACAGTAGTTTTAGATAACGTCAGTTTAACTTTAGAGCATGGAGAATTATTAAGTTTACTGGGTCCTTCAGGTTGTGGCAAGACTACTTTATTGAGAATAGTCGCAGGATTTGAAGCAATTTCTCAGGGAACAGTAGAAATAGCAGGAAAAGTAGTCTGCACTAATTGTGATGCCCTAGCAGCAGAGAAACGCAATACAGGC
>CAYMWC010000366.1:0-1799 GCA_964393695.1 uncultured Pleurocapsa sp. | reverse complement strand
AGGCATGGTATTTCAAGATTATGCTTTGTTTCCCCATTTAACAGTAGCTGAAAATATCGCTTTTGGTTTGAAAAATCAGGGCAAAAAACCTCAAAAGCGTATCTTATCCGCACAAAAGCTATTAAATACCCAAATCAACCAAAGAGTAGCCGAGATTTTAGAATTAGTTGGGCTGAGTGGGTTAGAAAAACGCTACCCTCATCAACTATCAGGAGGGCAACAGCAAAGAATAGCCTTAGCTAGGGCATTAGCCCCTCAACCTGCTTTAATTTTGTTAGATGAACCATTAAGTAATTTAGATGTACAGGTGCGTCATCGCCTCAGAGGTGAAATTCGCGCAATCCTTAAGGCAGCAGGTACATCAGCCATTTTTGTTACTCACGATCGCGAAGAAGCTTTAGCTATTTCCGATAAAATTGCCGTTATGCGTCAAGGCAAAATAGAACAAGCAGGCACTCCAGAAGAAATATACCTTAATCCAGCATCTCGTTTTGTAGCAGAATTTGTCACTCAAGCTAATTTTTTACCTGCAAGCAGACAAGGACAAATTTGGCAGACAGAAATTGGGGAAATACCTATATCTGAAGCTAATTTGGTTCATGATCATGAGCAGTCAACAGGCATATCCAGTCAAGAGGGAGATTTGATGTTGCGTCAAGAAGATATAACTCTCCTTCCCGATCCTAATTCGCCGATGGTAGTAAGTGAAAGACAATTTTTGGGTAGAGAATATCATTATTGTGTGGAGACAACTTCAGGTAAAAAAATTCATGTCCGTACTAATTTACAACAGGCGATCGCTGTAGGCACTAAAGTTAGTTTATCATTAAGTATTGCTTCCCCTCGTATATTTCCCGTATCTATGCTTACAGAGCAGCGTTTTGCCACAGTGTCTTAACAATAAGTACCTATGCAAAATTAATTTAACATACAGTAATTTGTAATTTAAGTATAGTTAGTTACGCCCTCTTTAACTTTGGCACCAAATTCTGCAATTAACAAATCACGCAAAGTTGCTTTCAAGTCTTCACAAGCAACACCTTGATTAACTAAATTACCTAATTCAGCACCTTTACCAACTTTGCCACCAGTAAAGATTTTTGCCCCTTCAACAGCTTTACCATCTTTACGTACTTTAGTACCCATTAAGCCAATATCTCCTGCTTGAGCTTGTCCACAGGAATTAGGGCATCCTGTCCAGTGGAGACGAACACGCTCAGGAATATCTAATTCTTGGTCTAGTTCTTGAGCTAATTTCCAAGCTCTTTGTTTAGTTTCAATCAGAGCAAAATTACAATATCGCGCTCCTGTACAAGAAATTACCGAACGACTTAGAGTACTGGGATTGATAGTAAATGTCTCTAATAACGGTTCACTGAGGAAAGTTTCCAGATTGTCATCAGCGACATAAGGAATAATGACATTTTGTTCTACAGTTAAACGAATTTCGCCATTACCATATACTTCAGCTAATCTAGCAAGCTCAAACATATATTCTGCTCTTAAACGTCCCATAGGAACGTGTAAACCTACGTAACTATAGCCTGCTTGTTTTTGAGGATGTACTCCTAAGTGGTCTTTCTTATCTTCGGTAATCTCATCTGTGGGTGCAGCATCTGCTAAAGTTTTACCCAATTTCTTTTCGATTTCAGCACGGAATTTCTCCATCCCCCAAGCTTCAATTAACCACATCATCCGTGCTTTAGGACGACTAGCTCGTAATCCTTCTCTACCACCATTTTCAGTATATACAATTAAAATAGCGCGAGATAACTCAACTACATCCTCATCATTAGCAG
>CAYMWC010000365.1:0-4421 GCA_964393695.1 uncultured Pleurocapsa sp. | reverse complement strand
CCCGAAGGGTCTTGGCGGTTTCCGTCGAGAGCGACTGCTTCAAGAAGGGAAAAGGGAAAGGGAAAAATTCAATTACTTGCTCGTGATAGGAATCTGCTGCGTCATAAAGTGAAACCAAAACTCCTGTATCTACCAAAATCTGGAAATGAGTCATGAATCTTGTTGATACTTTTGTTGCAAACGGTCTGCAATCAAAGCACGGCGACGATCTCGATCTGATAAATCGCCAACAGATAGTAAATGCTTGGGTACTCCACCCATTCGTTCTAAAACCGTTTGTCGACTGTCTGACTGCGTTTCTTTTGCTTCAAGTGATTGTTGACGCTGTAATTCTGGTAGTACTTCTAAGAGCTTCTGCACAATTTTATCTGGCGATCGCTCAATGGCTTGAATGAGTTTTTCTTTGGGTGTCATCGTCAAACTAGCTTCTGGTTATATCTTGTTCATTTTATCTTGCTGTTTAATTCAATCCTAATCTCTCATTCCCGAAAAATCTTGATTAAATAACTTTTTCTTTTCCAAAAGTATTTGTTGTTGGGGGACAGGTATAGGAATATCAGCTTTATCGAAAGCAATTTTGACTCGACGGCGAAATTCCCTGGCAACATCCCACTGTTGTAGTGGTTCAGTTTTAATCCAAACGCGAATTAAAATACCGCGATCGCTAAATTGTTCAATCCCTAAAATATTAGGAAACTCCCAGATCCGATCTTGCCATTGGGGATCTGCTACGATGGCTTCGGCTACTTCATGAATCACTTCAATAGCGCGATCAATGTCGGTTTGATAGGCAACAGGGATACTCAAATCGGCTCTAGACCACTGGCTAGAACGGTTTGCCACAATATCGACGGCACTATTCGGTACTGTAATTAATCTACCTTCTGCATCCCGTAACTGGGTAATTCGTAGGTTAATATTTTCTACTAAACCACTGACTGTACCAATATCAACAATATCGCCTACCGCGTAGCGATCGTCCCAAATAATTATAAAACCATTGATCGCGTCTTTGATTAAGTTCTGTGAGGCTAAAGAAACGCCTAAACCTAAAATACCAGCACCAGCCAAAAACGGAGCTAAATCAACTCCATTGATCGAAAAAGCAATTAAAATTCCAATGCTCGACCAAATAATAGTGACAGCACTGCGTAAAATTCTGGTTGTGGTATTAATTCTTAATCTGCCTCGTTGATTGATTCTTAGATCGCTAGTCTGACTTTCAATTGCTGCTGCACTCACTTTCGCAATCAGAAAGAAAGTTAAACGAATCAGGATATAAATAATTGCTCCCACTATACTGACGCGGAAAGGAATTCTTAAAACCGCAATCAGCAAAAACGGCATAATTCGTGTTTGGGGAAATAAATCTAAAATAAATAACGCTCCACCACCCCAAATTAAAATTTGAACTATCTGTGACAAACGGTATTGTATTTCGGTTAAATTCCATTGTTGACGGCGAGCTAATTGATCGGCAATGGGCAGGCTTTTTAAGGTAGGAGAAGGGGCAAGCCCTCGTGACGACTGACGCAATTTGTCAATTTCCGAGGAAAGGGGAAAATTAAGCACCCAAATTAATACAAATGTACTTAAGCCGATAATAATTTGTCTACGTAAATATTGATGCGATCGCTCTTTAACCGCAACTTCTAAGCCTTTTTCAATTTCAGCTTTAAGTTGTCGCGCTCGAATGGAAACACTGACATCATTGGCTATAGCATCGGGATTAGTAACAGTAAACAGACGTTCCTGGCGATTACCAAAATTGAGATAAATATCCTGTAAATTACCGTTTTCTTGGATGGTAAGATTTGCTTGGTTATTAGTATCTGATAAATAGTCTGCTGTAACTTCCCCAAAACGCCTTTGGATTTCATTAATTCTGTCAGATAATACTTCCGAATCTGTAGCAGCTAGTTTAAATAAACAGCGTCCATCCAGACGAATACAGGCAGAATTAAGAGCATTTTCCTGTACTGAGCCCAATACTCGCGAATAAATTGCCAAATCTTGAACATAGGGCAATTGTGCTGAGGCTGGAGGTATAATGCTGATAATAACTGCAACTAAAAATGATAGAGCAACCAAGAATTTTTTTCTAGGCATATAATTTGCAGCAATATTCTCAATCTTCTTTTATTAAGTTAGTTTAAAGTAATCAAGTTAGGAACAAGATAACTAGGGACTAGGGATTAGAAACCATGACCTGACCTCTGACCTCTGACCTCTGACCTCTGACTTAGGTATAATGCTCCTTACACACCTCAATTGTAAATTGCCGTGACACTTTCGACTGATAAACTCAAACCAGATTGGGCTGGAGAGGATTTACTTTCTCGTTTTGTTAACCTCTTAATTAAAACTAAACCGATTTATGGCATCATGCAACGCCAAGCACGACAGGTGCTAATTAAAACCGCCGAAAAAAACGGTATTCCCTGGCGAAAAAATTATCAAGAATTAGAACAATCTACCGCTAAAGATTTATTAGATTCTTTAACTAATCAAGATTTAGTTTATCCCGATTATTATCAAGTACCTTTTCATGCTTATGACGAGGGGAATCTCTGTTGGCAGGCAGCTTTTGAAGCAGCTTCGGCTACTTACTCCATGGGGTTGCGGGTATGGAAGGATGAAGATCTGACTTGGCAGGAGGCACAACAACGATTACGCTACAGTTTTTATGAAATATTAGCCCAATATACTCCTGAGACAATTACCAATATCCTCGATTTAGGTTGTTCTGTAGGCATCTCGACTTTAGCACTGCATCGTTATTTTTCTCAAAAACAAACTAATCCCATCAATACTATTGGTTTAGATTTATCTCCTTATATGTTAGCGGTGGCAAAAACTACTGATACCCAGCAAGAAATATCTCAATGGCTACACGCTTTGGGAGAGTCAACAGGACTTGATAATAATTCCCTAGATATGGTAACACTGCAATTTGTCATCCATGAATTACCTCGTCAGGCAACCAAACAAATTTTTCAAGAAGTATTACGTATTCTCAAACCAGGAGGAATAATTGGTATTGTTGATAATAATCCTGCCTCTCCTGTCATTCAAGGTTTACCCCCAGTTTTATTCACCTTAATGAAAAGTACTGAACCCTGGAGTGATGATTACTATACCTTTAATGTGGAAACTGCATTAGAGGAAGTAGGGTTTGATTATCAAGCTACTGTCGCCAGCGATCCTCGCCACCGCACTATAATTGCTACTAAGTCTGAATTTTTTAATTAGAAAATTATTGAGAGTTATAAAAATAACCTCTGATCAAAATCGTATCTAGATATGCCAACAATTTCAATATTCTGGAAATCGGAATGTTGAGGATTTAGAATATAATTTCGCCCTTCTCCAGTAGGAGTAAGTGATGACGGCACAATTAAAGCTACAGATAAAGATTGTTCACTCCATTTTTGTCCAATATTAGCTAATTCAGGTGGGGCTGGATTAATCCACCATTTTGAAGGTAAATCTTCGGGGGCTATAACTGAAGTCTCAAAACTATCAGGTAGTTCTAAAGTCATAATAGAACGATCTTCAGGCATTAAATCTAAAGAGGAATGTACTAAAGTTTCCAAAGTAGCCAAAGCAGTAGAATCTGAAGTATAAAGTACTGGAGTCCCCTTAAAATTCCAACGTCCGCCGTAAAGTTTTGCTCCTTCTCCTGTTAAATCTTTAATCCGCTTAGTTTTACCGATGCGATAAAGCAATACCACTAAGCGTATACTCCATACTCAATACGACCAAGTTCGTCTAATACCAATTCTATGCCACTGAAGTTATCTAAACACGAAATAGGAGTAATTCCCCCTAAAGCCTGACTAGGGTATTTGAGCCATTTTATAGCTTGATCACGATTTCCAAAGACATCTACTGATCTAGCATATACTCTAGCAAGTTGAATAAGATGATCTGACAGTTCGGGAGATAATTTTTTAGCTTCGTCGTAACGCTGTAATGTTCTTTCCGAGATATGGAGATATGGTACTAAATCTTTAGTTGATAACTCCAATAATTGAGCTAATGAATTGATCGCACTTTTAAATAAACCCTGACGTGCTAAATTCATCAAATCATACACTGATTTGATCTCTTGATTGAGATTTAAAGCCTTACTAACGATTTGATAGCTCATCTGAAAATACTAGTACTGCTAACTGTAATTAAATTATAAGTCAATTGTCTTGTAAAAAATGACAATTGACAAAATTCTCTACTAAACAAAACTTCTTTTTTAAGCTGATGATTAAGGCTTTTGCCAAGCAACTGAATAACGCCAAAATAAATGCTTTCTAATTTTTGCTTTTTCAAGAAAGCTAGGAAAAATTTGTTTTGCTTGCGATAAAGTAAGATACAGCGGTTTGCAGCCAGATAGAAGACAATAAAGAATTATATTATAAAAG
>CAYMWC010000364.1:0-4424 GCA_964393695.1 uncultured Pleurocapsa sp. | reverse complement strand
GGGTTGATGCTAACGGTGTTGGTTTTTAATCTTTAAATCTTTCTTTTTAGTTAATTGTGATCGCCTAGGGTCGGCTATCCCTCATCGCCCTACCAGATAGGCGATCGCTTTTTTTGGTTCTAATTATCTCTAACTATTGATAATCTCGATGTTTCGACTATTCATAGCAGCGACAAATAATTCGGTAGATAAGGCTTGTTCGATAGGATAGATACCTGGTTTTTGAAGTTGTCCTGTTAAAATCAACTCAACAACTGCGCCAGTACCAGATCCTGCTGCGATCGCTGTATTTTTATGTACCATAGTGGCACAGTAAGTTTGGGTTTTACCTGCTTTTTCTCCTGTAATTTCTGCTCGCATTGCTACCCCAATACCACTGAATTTATCAGTTACACTAGTCATTAGATAACTCACATTAGCAAAGAATTCGATTCCTTTGGGACTGCTAACCCAAGCTTCAGGAAAAACATGAGCAGTAATCCAGGTAAGATGATTGTACCAGTCAGGAATTGAACCAAATTTGGTAATTACTGTCTCTACAGGGAAAGAATCAGCAAAAGTATAAGTTTCAGGAACATCAAACCAATATACCCCCGTTTTCCCATAGGGTTGAGGAAACTCAATTACTTCCCGTTCGGTGTAGGGTAAAACGTCCTGCCATTTACCATCAATCCAAGCAGCAAATTTATGGCGTAAACCCAAAAAAGTAGTCCGCATAACTGTCAATCCTGCACCACCAGAACCAGCGACAACATAACTTAAATGAATTTTTTGGGGACGATCAAACTGCTCAACGCCCTGCTTGACCATACTGTTAGAAATACCTGGAAAAATTCCTGTATTGAGGATCGCAGTCACTCCTTGGGCGATCGCTTTTTCTTGGTGCTTAATTACTCGCTCATAAAAAGAACGATGGTCACTTACATCAACATAATTAACTCCCATAGCGATACAATTCTCTATTACTCTCCCATCTCGATGATGAAATGGCCCTGCACAGTGAACTACTAGATCCATTGGTGCGATCGCTTTTGATAACTGTTCTTGATCTGCTAAATCTAGAAGCAGAAATTTAAAGGGAGGATTAATTAGGGATTGAGGATAACGAGAGGTTATAGTAATTTCAGCATCGGTATGATCAGCAATATCTTGAGCTACACTCTTGCCAATTCTGCCACAACCTCCAATCACTAAAACTTTTTTAGTCATATTTATTTTATAAATTATTAATGAATAATCTGTATTTTTTAACAGTTAATTATAATTCTAGTTGTTTAATTAATCGTTTACTGGAATCTTTACCCAAGCAATCTCAACATAATTATCAAGTACTAATTGTTAATAATTCTAATAATGATCGAGAAATATTGAAGTTACAAAATGATTATATAAAAATTATAGAATCTGGTAAAAATTTGGGGTTTGGTCAGGCTTGTAATCTAGGTTTAAACTGGATTAAGCATCAAAACAGTCAAGCAATTATTTGGCTAATCAATCCTGATGCTTACTTTTGTGAGGATCTTTTAACAACAGCAATTAGTTTTTTTAAACAATATTCACAGATCTCAATTCTCGGTACTATTGTTTATAATTTTGAAGGAAAAATTACATCTGCGGGAGGAACTTTTACCCCTGGTATTGCTGCTTTTAAGACGATCTATTCATTACCTCAAGATTTAACTCAAGACTATGTTGTTACTGATTGGGTAAGTGGCTGTAGTTTATTAATTAATTTAGCTAATTTTACAGAAATACCTCAATTTGATCCTCGCTATTTTTTATACTATGAAGATTTGGATTTTTGTCTCCGTTATGGGCAGCAAGGACATCAAATTGCAGTTAGTCACTTGTTAACAATAGTACATGATACTTCTAGCATTACTAATCGTAATATATTTCAGAAATATCGACACATTACCAAGAGTTATTTAATCCATATTGAAAAATATGGTAACTTGTCTATTTTTATTCTGACCAATATCCGAATGTTTCTTAATACTCTCAGATTACTCTTAATCAAACCTCAACAGGGTTTAGGAAAATTAGTTGGGCTTTACCAATATTGGCAAACAAAAATAATTAAGCAACCTATTACTCATTTAATTTACTTGTTAGGACAAAGTGGAAAGCAGAAGGCAGAAGCAGAATAAGAATATGCAATTTAGATGTTTAACAGCTTAACAGGGCTATTTCATTTTAACTATAATAAACCAAGAGAGAATTGTATTACCTCAATTAACAACCAACAAAAACTGAGATATTACTTTGGATCGTATTCAGATAAAAAATGCTAGATCAAGGTATTTACTGTAGCCAATAAATTTTTTGTTGTGTTAATATTTTGGAGATTTTTAGCTTATTACTATTCTTAATTACTTATGAAACGACGAGAATTTCTTAATTGGGTAGGATTAGGATTGTTAGCCACCTATTTCCCTATTGCTCTAGCTGCTTGTTCTAAAGCTAGTAGTGATGATAATAATTTCGCTTTGTCTAATGCTACTGATGTTGCTACTTTTGTGTCGGTAGGAACTAGCGAAGAATTACAAAAAAATGGTTATCTTTTAGATAAAAGCTCTAAAGTTATTGTTGTTAAAGATAGTAATAATCAAATCTTGGCAGTTAACTCAGTTTGTACTCATCGAGGCTGTACTGTCGAGTGGCAAAAAGACTCTAATTCCTTGTTTTGTCCTTGTCACAATGCTAAATTTACTCCTGATGGTCAAGTGCTAGCTAAACCTGCTAAAACACCACTGGCTAGCTATGAAGTTAAAGAAGAAAATGGTGTAGTTTTGGTGAAAACTAGCTAGCAAATAATCTCCAAAATTATTCAAGAAAAATCTATTTGTAAGATTGATAAATCATCTTCAAACTGAAAATTGGGATGCCAACTTCTGATATATTGTAGTAAACGTTTTAAATCTCTTTCTGGTGTTTGCTGGTATTTTTTTAAGATAGTAATTAGTCGATCTAATCCCCATTGAGGATTAGCTTGTGCTTCAATTTCATATATACCATCGCTAAATACGTACAAGCTAGATTTAGCAGCTATTTCACAAGAAGCAGTTACATACTTAATATTAGGAAACATACCTACAGGGACTCCTGGTGTTTTGAGGCGTTGTTCAGGAGTTTTCATTTTTGATGTAAACAGAATCGCAGGGGGGTGTCCTGCACTTGAGTAGGTTAGTTTACGATTTTGCCGATCATAAACACCATACCAAATAGTAAAATATTTATCATTGCGATCGCTCATCTGAAAAGCTTGATTTAATCCTTGTAAGACTGTATCAGGCTGATAATAATTCACATTACTCAAACCACGAGATCTTAAAAGATTAACTACCGCCAAAGAAGGCAAAGAAGCCCTTAAACCATGTCCTGAAACGTCTAATAAATAAAACACTAAATGGCGATCATCTAGCCAAAAATAATCGAAACTATCTCCCCCTAATTGCCGAGAAGGAATAAAACAAACATCAATACTTAAAGACGGGTGGTGTAGAGGCTCAGGTAAAATAGTGCTTACGTATTCTGCTGCTTCTGCTAATTCAGCTTCTAGTAGTTGTTTTTGATTTTGCAGATCCTTGCTTAGCTGATGTAACCTCAACCCTGCTCTAACTCTAGCTTTAAGCTCATTCATTTCAATCGGCTTGCACAAAAAATCATCTGCACCAGCGTCTAACCCTTTGACTCGATCTTCTACAGAATCTAAAGAAGTTAGAAGAATAAAAAAAGTCGTCGATAATTCAGGAATAGATTTAACCTGGCTACATACTTCTAGTCCGTTTTTGCGAGGCATAATCCAGTCACAAATAATCAAAGCTGGGCGAATTGCCTTCGCTTTGATCAACCCCTCTTCACCATCACTTGCTAAGGTAATATCATAACCCTGCATACTTAGAGTTCTTTCTAACAGCAGTTGAGTTGTAGAGTCATCGTCAATAATCAGAATTTGAGCCATAGTAATTTGAGAATTTTTATCTGATGACCGAAGGTTATGGCAATTCCTGCCTAAAAACGACAAAATCATCTCTGAGAAAGATTTTAAGTCGTCTTGTTAAACTAAGTAATGTTAATTGAATTTTAATTAAAAATCACCATATTTTTGAAAATACTCAAAAAAAGAAAAAAGATCAGGGGATAGAAATGACACTATCATAAGGTTACTTAAAATTTAAGCAAATAGGTAGGACAAAACATAGACTATTGGTAGCTATAGCGGTCGATTTATGATTGTTATATAAGCTTTGAGATTTTTAAATCTTTGATAACTATAAATATTTTTGATGATCATACCGTAATTCAGCAACGCCAAACTTCTCCGTGAAAAGCCAGTTTCAAAATCGGATTTGTTATCGGTAGGGTAATCCGAAGCTAAGTGCTAAGCTGTTACGCATTCAAACTGCATATTATTCGTATAA
>CAYMWC010000363.1:0-4433 GCA_964393695.1 uncultured Pleurocapsa sp. | reverse complement strand
GCCAAACTAACCCCCAACCAGTTAGAGACAACCTTAGAAGCTGGGGAATCTGCCAAACGCAAAATGGTAGAAGCAAACTTACGTTTAGTCGTCTCCGTAGCCAAAAAATATCTCAAGCGTAACCTCGATCTGCTAGATCTAATTCAAGAGGGAACTATTGGGATGCAAAGAGGGGTAGAAAAATTCGATCCTACCAAAGGATATCGCTTTAGTACCTATGCTTACTGGTGGATTCGTCAGGCAATTACTAGGGCGATCGCCGAGAAAGGACGTACTATTCGTCTACCCATTCACATTACTGAAAAACTCAACAAAATCAAAAAAGCTCAAAGACAGTTAGCCCAACAAAAAGGTAGAACTGCCACAGTTGCGGAGTTAGCAGAAGAACTAGACTTAACCACCAAGCAAGTGCGAGACTATCTAGAAAAATCTCGCCAGCCTATCTCCTTAGATGTAAGAGTAGGAGACAACAACGACACCGAATTAGGCGATATGCTAGAAGACACAGGGCAGTCTCCAGAAGATTTTGCTACTTCCTCTTCTCTCAAAAAGGATCTCGAAACCCTTATGGCAGATCTCACCCCCCAACAAAGAGAAGTAATTTCTCTGAGATTTGGTTTAGTTGATGGTAAGCCCATGACCTTAGCCAAAATAGGTGAATGCTTGAGTATCAGCCGAGAAAGAGTTCGGCAGATTGAGCGAGAAGCACTATCCAAATTAAGGAAGCGCAAAACCGCAATTCGTGAATATCTAGCAAGCTAAATCAATTTAATATAAGATTCGGAAAACTCTCTGAAGCTAGTTCGGTTCTACGTAACTATATAACTACTCGAAAATGTTTAAATAGATGTGTGATTTAGTTTAATCAACTTCAAGAAGGATACATACCATAATATTTTTCAATTTTTATCAGGGAGGTGAAAGAGTGAAGAGCGAAAGCAATCCTCAAAAAACTTTTAAGCAAAATGGAATAGATAATACACTTTGGCAATATGTCCAATCCCTAAGTCCAGAAACTGTAGCTCAACTTTCGCAACCTGAATCTCAAGAAGTGTTTCAGATTATTGAACAAAATATTATCGGTTTATTAGGCAATCTTCCTAGCGACAATTTTGATGTAGCAATTAGTACTAATCGCGAAAGCTTAGGACGTTTATTAGCTTCAGCAATGATGAGTGGTTATTTCTTGCGTAACGCCGAACAAAGAATGACTTTTGAAGAGTCTTGGCTGGCAACTCAAAGAGACTGAAAATCTTAATGACAAATTAAATTATTTCTATTAGCAACCTTTATCGACGTAACATAAAGGTTGTTTTTAATTGAAATAGCAGTAAACTTTTAGTTGCTAGCTTACATTAACTTTTAAACATTTGATGCCGAAAACATCGATTCTAAGAGTGCATAAACAAATTGGAGTAGCTGTAATTAGCAACCAGCAACAAAAAATTTTGATCGACCGCAGAAAAGCAACAGGAGAAATGGGCGGACTTTGGGAGTTTCCAGGTGGTAAAATTGAAGCGGGGGAAACAATCAAAGCCTGTATTAAACGTGAAGTCAGAGAAGAATTGGGTATAGATATATTAGTAGGCGATCGCCTAACAACCATTACCCACAACTATAAAACTTTTAAGGTGACTTTATATGTTCATGACTGCCAATATTTAAAGGGAGTACCTCAGCCAATTGAATGCGAAGAAATTCAGTGGGTAACACCAGCAGAATTGAATAAATATCAATTTCCTTCAGCCAATACGCAAATTGTCAACCTTCTGCAACAAAGAGACATAAGCAAATGAATGTCAACACCACTTCTGACAACCTGATCATTAGAGAATTTAATGTATCTACACAAATGAAGTTGTTTACCTCTTTGCAGAAGACGAAAGTTAGTGGGCAATTAACTTTTACCGATCCGATCTTGGGAAATGAATGGCATATATATATATATATGGGGGAAGTTGTTTATGCTACGGGTGGAAGTCATCCGATTCGCCGTTGGCAGAGAATTTTAATCTCTAACCTTCCTCAAATACCATTTCAATTATCTCATCTACAAGAAGAGTTAACGGAACAGGAAGCCGATCTCAGTGATAACGTTTGGGAATATAAACAGCTAGGTAATTGGGTTGAACAGCAAATAATTACTCCTCAACAAGCAAGAAATGCCCTGTTATTTGGAATAGAGGAAATATTTTTTGACTTAACCCAAACAAAACATTTAATTTGCCGTCTCAATCAAAACAAAATTTTACCGCCGAAAATCGAACCGATCGAACCAGAAGATTTAATCAATCAAACTCAAGAGGTTTGGCAAAGCTGGAAAGAAGCCCAAATAATCGAAAAATCGCCAGATCTAGCTCCCGTAATTCTACAACCTCAGAAACTCCAAGAAAAAACCTCAATTTCTGCTTACCAAAGTTTATGTAAACTGCTTAATGGCAATAGAACCATTAGAGATTTAGCTGTACAGTTAAGAACATCACCATTGCTAGTTATTAACTCTCTTTTACCCTATATTCAATCAGGAGTCTTCGGTTTAGTTACTGTACCTGATTTATTGGAGTTAGAGCTATTCAACTCAGACAATGATGACTATAACAACCAGAACCGCCCTTTAATTGCCTGTGTTGACGATAGCTTAATGATCTCCCAGATGATGGAGCAAATAATTAGTATGGCAGGTTATCGTTTTATAGCGATCAACGATCCTCTACAAGCATTGTCGGCTTTGATGGATCAGCAGCCAGATCTAATTTTTCTGGATATAGTTATGCCCAAAATTAGTGGTTATGATCTCTGCGCTCAACTACGTAAATATCCTGAATTTACCACAACACCAATTATATTTCTAACTACTCATAGTGGTCTTATTGATCGAGTTCGAGCCAAAATGGTTGGCTCATCAGACTTTTTGAAAAAAACTGTTGATGCTGATGAGTTATTACAAAAAGTTGTCGAACATTTACCGTAAAATTTTTCAATTGAGTTACATAAACCCTGCTTGAGGTAAATTAAAAGTCAAAAGTCAAAAGTCAAAGGGATTTTAGCCACTTTAACAAGATGTGAGAGAACTCTCAGTCTTCGGCTACGCCAAGGCTGAGATGAATCGAACTCAGCACTAAGCAGAATTAATTATCTACGGCAATTCTAGCATTATATGCTATCATGCTAGATATGATTAGACAGGCACAGAAAGTAAGAATTTATCCGACTGACGAGCAAAAGCAGCAGCTAGCAGGTGCTATGGGTTGTTCTCGTTGGTGGTGGAATTTTGCTCTCAACAAAAGTATTGAAACCTACAAACAGACGGGTAAAGGCTTATCTCGTGCAGGACTAAATGCTTTATTGCCTAATCTAAAAGAAGAAAATGAATGGTTGAAAACAGAAGTTTATTCTCAATCACTGCAACAGACATCACTTAATTTGTCTCGTGCTTTCATTAACTTCTTTGAAAAAAGAGCTAGGTTTCCTAGATATAAATCTAAGCATGGTAAGCAGTCTGTTGGGTTTCCTCAGTCAGTAAAAATTATTGACGACTGGATTAAGTTACCTAAAATTGGATTAGTCAAAGCAGTATTTGAGCGTCGCTATGTTGGCACAATCAAGACTGTGACTATCACCAAAGATAGTTCAGATAAATACTTTGCTTCGATTCTTTATGAATTAGAAGCTTGTTTTATCGCTGGCAATGGAGATAAGATAATTGGTCTTGATTTAGGAATCAAAGATTTCTGCATAGCTCATGATGGCATTAAGACTAGTAAATACGCTAATCCTAGACACTTCAAGAAGCATGAAAGAAATCTAGCTCGTAAACAACAGAAGCTATCTAGAAAGCAAAAGGGAAGTAAAACTAGACAAAAAGCTAAAAAATTAGTAGCTCAGGTTCATGCACGCATAAGCAATGCCCGTCAGGATTTCTTGCACAAACTGAGTAGGAAACTGACTAACGAAAGCCAAGTCGTTGTGGTTGAAAACCTCAATGTAAAAGGCATGGTGCGCAATCATAAATTAGCCAAAGCTATATCTGATGTTGGATGGGGAATGTTGGTTAATTTCCTAAGTTACAAGCTAGAGCGTGAAAATAAGCAGCTAGTTGAAATCAGTAGATGGTTTCCTAGTTCTCACATCTGCCCTGATTGCCTAACTCAAACACCAAGGATGGATTTGAGTATTCGAGAATGGACTTGCTTGAATCAATCCTGTGGCAAAACTCATGATCGTGACCAAGCGGCAAGCCGAAACATCAGAGCAGAAGGCATCAGAATCATAAAGACGGATGGAACAGCCGTCTCTGCTAGTGGAGGGAGCGTAAGACAAGACCGTGGACGAAAGACCAAAGTAGTGCAGCACCCAGCGAAGCTAGAAACTCAGTCCTCGCGTAAGCAGGGCTGAGTAGTTCATAACTACTACTGATAACTGGTCACTGGTCA
>CAYMWC010000362.1:0-4440 GCA_964393695.1 uncultured Pleurocapsa sp. | reverse complement strand
CGCTCGACAATTTCCACTTCAGATGATTCGCTCGGCAGTGTTGTTAGCGGACGAACAATTAAATCCACGATTAGTTTTTTGCTATCTCATAAACTTATGAGAAGCATTCGATAAATAAATAACCGAACTATAGACTTTTAAATCACTACTATCAATCTTAGATAGAAAATCTATTAATATGCGTTTAGCTGACAAATTTTCTTACTTTAATTAACATTAAAATTAATTATTTAGATAAATCACCGAACCGTCAGGCGGTTAATCAATTAGAGCAATCACTTCTTCAGGTGTAAGGTTGGAGGAAGTGTTCCACCCCGAACCGCCTACGGTGCGTCTCCCTCCCCAGCCCTCGGATGAGGGGTCTTTGGCAAATTCCACCCGAGTTAAACACTCAAAAACCCCCGCAGTGTAGTCGAGATACTGCGTTTGGGGGTGGGTGGGCAAACAGCCCAATGTGTATTGAATGCCACCATACTTATGTTCTCGCATGAGCAACGTCTCTGGTCGCAGAGTCTCTGGAGCGGCTAATGTAGCGATCGCCTGATTAAAAGATTTTGGCTCGACATAATGTCCAATATCTCTGAGATCGCCAATTGCCACTAATCCCCGAGATGTCGGTAATAGTTGAATTCGGTTTTGTGCAAGTAGCAGAGAAGCGTCTCGCTCAATTCGTTGCCAGTAGTTGTCTGCTTCCCCTTGTTCTCCTGGCCAGGCTCGTTTGCCCTTAGCTGCCTCGATTAACCATTCCGTCCCTCGTTTAAAACCCTCGGAAAAATAAGTTTCCCACTGCTGTCGCGACCAAGTATGTCTATTTTTAGGGAGCTGAAGCTCACTAACAATTGCTGCACCAGTTGTCTTCAAGGCAACTACGGCTTTAGCAGCAAATTCCGCCCACTGAGATAACTTTGCTTCTGGTACTATTAGATGATCGCAGTCCCAGGCGATCGCCCGTAGTCGGTCAACAGTTTCCTCTTTCAGACAAGAGCGAGTCAGCTGAAACCAGGCAGCGGCACAACAGGCATCGGCATCGAGCTGAGGAGTGACAATACAGATCGGATGTTCCACAGCCAAATCTTCCATCAGGCTTTTAGTCGGTACTGGCATTTCATCAATCTGGATATCAGCTCCTTGGGGACGGTGGTGATCCCAGTGTAAATCTTGAGGACTCTTCCTCCAGCCAGGAACCGTCCCATCAACCATCACGATCTGATGTCCTGTGGGAATGCGACTGACCTCAGTGGTGACTAAATAAAGCATAATACCAATTGAATTTAATCTTGAAATAGATCGGGAAATATTTTAGATTGAGAAAAAACTTTCAAATACCTCTCCCATCTCGCTCTCTTACTTTTATGGCTCATTGTTTACCCTGTCTTCAGTCTCTCATTAATTTTTTCAAGATTAGCGATCGGTAGATATTTACAGGCGATCGCTCTTTGAGCAAAGGTATGTTATGTAAGCTAATCCCCATTTAACTTGCATATCGATCGGTTAGGAAACAAACCTTCCAATTATCTCCCTATTTCCCTATCTTCCCATAAACTTCAACTAGCAAACTCGATGTTGACCAGCTTATCTGCGGGATCGTCTATCGTAGAACTAGAGCGACTACGAGCGCGAGGAGGTTGACCGTCATGAAAAGCACAGGAATGGCATATCTGTTGTGGAGTCTCTGTTTTTTCGGATTTGCGGGTATTCATCGCTTTTACCTGGGTAAGCCGATCAGTGGTCTGATCTGGTTTTTGACTTGGGGACTATTCGGTATGGGACAAATAGTTGACTTGTTTCTCATCCCTGAGATGGTTGAGAGAAAAAATTTCAAATACAGAGCCAGATTGAGAGAGGTTCAGTATCCACAGCTACCCCATTCAGTTACCACTACCCTGCCTCAGTCGGACACTCAGCTAATCCTGAAACTACTTTCGGAGCAACCAGAAGCTACTCTAGCTGATTGCGTTCTGGCTATAGGTAAAGATACTCCAAAGATCAAAGCTCTTCTAGAACAGATGCAGCGCGACGAACTAATTGAGGTAGGTAATAGAGTCAGCGACGGTGCGATCGTGTATCGGATAATTTAGAATTAATTGCGCCTTTAATTTTTGTGCGCGATCGCCTGTGAATAATAAAGCGATCGCTTCTCTTTTACTAACATTCTTTTTCTCTAGCAACTGTATGATGAAAGAAGATAAGTCTTAGGAGATGTGGTCATGACAAGAAAACTCTCAGATTACAGACGAGCAGATGATAACAAACACTTTGAATATTTTTTAGACTATGGAAAGGTTAATAGTTCTTCTCAGAAACCTGCCATTCTGTTAGTTGGCGGTGCAGAAGCAGGAGAAGTAGGAGAAGATGCTGCAACTCAATGGTTTCTGAAGCAAGCCTACTATCCAGATTACTTAGTCCTGCGCACCAGGGGAATTGGCACGCAAGCACAGTGGATTACAGATAATTACAAAGATTTAATCAATTCCGCAGCCGAACTGTCGATTGACAGCCGAGAAGCAGCTAACAACCCAGAGGTTGTGCAATACATTAAAGATGCTGATGCTTTATATTTGGCTGGTGGAAATCAGAAAGATTACGAAGATTACTGGGAAGGAACAGCTACCGAAGATGCCATTAATTACTTAATTAATCATAAAAAAGTTCCTGTGGCTGGAACTAGTGCTGGCATGGCAATTTTAGGAGATTATTATTATGCTCCTTCTCGGTTAGGATTGCTGAGTTCAGAAATTTTGAATGACCCTTTTCATGAAAATACCCAGGATATTTTTCGCAGTAATTTTCTCCAAGTTCCATTTCTCAAGGATGTCATTACTGACACCCACTTAGATCGGCGTAATGACGATCATCCTGAGACCAGATATGGGAGAATTTTCGGCTTAATGGCTCGAATTATGGTGGCTGAAAATCAACCAGTTTATGGTATTGGTTTAGAAGAAGGGGCATTTGTCGCCATTGATGAAAACGGAATAGCTCAGGTTTTTGGCAACGATACAGAGCGGGGACAAGACGCCTACTTTTTGCAAACTAATGGTGCAGCACCAGAACAAATAGAACCAGGATTGCCCTTAATTTGGGAGAATAAGGGACAAGCAGTGAAAGTTTATCGAATTGAAGGTACACCGTCAGGAAGTGGCTCATTTGACCTCAACAATTGGTTAACTGCTGAAGGGGGAACTTGGGAATATTGGTTTACCATAGGTGGGGATTCTGGTTTTCGACAAGAACGAATATAGGTAAACTAGACAAAGTATCTATCAAACTTATTCAGTGATCGCCTTTCTGTGGTTGAGATCTCGTCGATATAGTTCTCGGAGTGGAGAAAGAATTTGCTCTTGTGTTAAGTAAAAATTGGGGATAGTCATAGCTGTAATCTCTTTTTCAATCTCGTTATCGCTGCTGCTGTTTAACCTGAAAGAAGCGCGATCACCCGTAGTTATTAGAGCGATCGGGTTTTTTCAATTACTCTGAAGATGCTAGTGTTGAAGAGTGGTTGAAATATTTTATTGGGCATCAAATTATGTCGACCTTATATGAAAAGTTGGGTGGCGAAAAGACAGTTAAACTGGTCGTCGAAAAATTTTATGAGCGAGTTTTAAACGATGATAGAATCAATCACTTCTTCGAGCAAGTGGATATGTTCAAACAGAAAATTCACCAAATCGACTTTCTAACCTATGCCTTTGAAGGCTCTGAGCGTTATCGCAGTTCCATGATCACAGAAGTACATGAGAAGTTGGTTCGAGAGAAGGGATTAAATGACGAACACTTTAATGCCTTTATAGAAGACTTTGTTGAAACTCTTGAAGAGCTAGAAATTTCTCCAGCTCTGATTGAAGAAGCTGTAGCGGTAGCTAGCTCTGTCGAGCATCGCAATGACGTGCTTAACAGAAAACCTTCTTGAACATCAAGCTAGACCTCTAATATACTAATGCTTAACTAAGATGCTGCTGAACTGATAGCGATCGCAATTTAAGCGGATTATTGCTCGCTCAGTTTTAGAAAACCGTCATTGTTGTGTTGAATATTTTGGTCCTTGCCAGCTTTACTATCATTAACTCAAACCTTATCGATTTACTGGCTGAGTTGTTCAACTAACTGCTGCAAGTCAGAGTAATGAGCTCCTTTCCAGTAGACTTGTTGACATCTTTGACAGAGATAAAACTCATCATAATACTGTCGTATTTTAGAAGGTAAGCGAGCCGACACCTCATCCAACTCAACCGAGACTAGTTCTCCATTACACCGCAAACAGCGTCGAAAAGGCTGGATTTTAGCCCAGAGAGCAAAACGCTGTAAGACTTCTCGGCTCTGTTGAATCGGCTCGATCGCCCTAACCCAATATCCATAAGTCACGATACGTCGCTTGAGCAATCCCCGATCTCTAGTGAGTAAAATCCGCTGCTGGGAATCAGAGATAGCGGCTAGTTCTTC
>CAYMWC010000361.1:0-4465 GCA_964393695.1 uncultured Pleurocapsa sp. | reverse complement strand
TTGTTAACGGCTTTAGATTATAATAGTTATAAACTTGTTAACGGCTTTAGATTATAATAGTTATAAACTTGTTAACGGCTTTAGATTATGACCAATAAAGGTGGTAGGGGCAAAAAAGCATTATACAAAACTACTCACAGTAGAATACCAGAAAATCTTAAAATAGTAGTTGATTCAATCTCAGATTTATACAAGCAATATGTTCAAGAATCTGGTTGCTTGGATTTTGACCATAAAAGCTTACTTCCTTCAGTATCAGCAATTTACATTGTTTTTAATGAATCAGAAATCTTATATGTTGGTCAAACTAAGAACTTAACTTCTAGGTGGAAAAGTCATCATTTATTAAATAGTATTAGAGAGATAAATGAGCAACAATCTGTATCTATTGCTTGGATAAACTATGAGCAAATAAACTTGTTAACGAGTTTAGAAAAGCTGTTGATTGAGGGGCTAGAACCTAGATTTAATGGGACTCCAGGCAATCGGTTAGGTAATGAAGCATCTTTAGTTAAATACGAGTCAAAGTGGAAGTCTGGAAAGACTAAAACTATTCGCGTTCCTGTTGCGATCGCCGAGCAAGTTCTTGAAATTGCCCATCAACTTGATGAAGGTATATTACCTGATATAAGTCAATATATCAATAATAATAGTACTGCTTCAAAACCAGACAATGAAATCAAGAAGCTAAAGCAAAAAATTGAGGAGCCAGAAAAAAAATCAATTTCTGTTACAAGTGATAAAAATGGCGTTACCCTGTCCAAACATCAAGCAGAGCAAGAAATTAATTCAAACAAGAGTGCTATCACTCTTAAGCGGGAATTTTATGATAGAGAGCAAGCCTTATTTATAATATCTGATGGACTATTAACCCCATCAAGTAAAGGTGGGGAAATTAGAAGACATTTAGTCCAATTAGGAATTTTACTTGGATTTAAAATAGAAAAAGTCAAAAGAAAATTCACTATCACTTGTGTCAGTGATAGTTATCATAAATTAGAAGCAGAATCAATAATATCTGACGGATTGTCGATCCCAGCTAATATGGGTGCGAGAATTAAAAATTGTTTAGTCCAATTAGGAATTTTACTTGGATTTAAAATAGAAAAAGATCAAAACAAAAAATGGATTATTACTGACACTCTTTGAATAAAAGTGGTTTCTGTTGAATTGCTACTGGGAACGGAAATAAACAAATACTCAAAACCCCCATATAGTTTTTGATGTACTATATGGGGGTTTGATGTTATCAATCAAAAAATTCTTTGTAAATGTGAAGCGGGAAAATGATATTTTTAAGTTACCACACTTTAAAAAACAACCATTGATGCAGGGCAAACGCCTCTGTTTTAGAACCATGTTCTCAATAAGAGTGTTTGAATTGCGATGGTTAATCTCCGCCCGCCCACACATACATTATGCCAGATTGTCGGTAGCAATCTGTTATAGAAGTTTTAGTCAACAAAACTAAATTTGTAAGTAGGGCATGGATAAAGAGATGTGGTTATTAATCAGTACAGCAATACTCGTCTTAATGAGCCACTTCTCCTTGCTTGGAATTATCCCACAATTGACCCCAGAATACAACGCTTGTACTAACAATACAGACGTATTGTCATTGTCAGTCAGAACTCACTCGGAGTTAATGAGATTGCCGTGGGTGAGGTTGTGGTATTGCCTCAGAACCATAGATTTACCAGGCAGTGGATTGATCAAAGTAGTTTCCTGGACTCAAATCAAACGCTTGGTTGGTTGTGCCTCCTCTACCCTTTACCAGTGGTTGAGAGAAGCCAAGGAGAGTGGCGCAATTTACGAGTACAAACGCTCTGGAGATCGTCTCAGAATTCGCTTGGGTGGCTTGTTTAATGTATGTAAAACCTTGGGGTTAGAGAATTGGGGAGCTACTGCCGTCCTACCCTTAAGACAAGTTTTAAAAGAGTGCCGTCAATTAGCAACTGCAATTTGTACCCAACAGCTACAGGGACAATCGCGATATGCGGCACACAAAAGCCTAAATCAGGCTGAGAAAAAAGTTTTCACAATGCCCAATGCCTTAGATGTAATTCAGGTGGGAAGGAACGCCTCCTTTAAACCCGACCGGGGGGCAACCAAAATTCCTTATCTGTTGCACGTCGGAGAGAAGAGGGCATTTGTGAGTAAGGGGTTTATCCCCTTTGGTGTCAGTCAGGGGGCGATCGCCTCAGAACTGGCAATCAGCGATCGGACTGTGAGGAGGCATTTGTCTGATTTGGAGGTGACGAGCCGCCAATTAGTCCAGGCAAAAGATGCCTACAGATATATCAAAGCTGGCATTCAGCTAATGGATGATTATTGCTTGGGAGAACCGGGCATCTGGTACGAACAGAAAGATCGCGAAATCATCCTACACGAACCCAATGGTTTGACCAACAGCAAGCGCAAGGGGGGGCATTCTATTCCGATGACGGGTAATTCCCTGCATCCAGAGTGCGACCGCTTCTTTAGCTACTTTGGCAAAACCTGGATCTATCGCTGTAATTTGTACGCTCTAACCCACGAGCTTAAGGCAATGCGGGTTGCTCGTAGAAAGTACAGGCGATCGCTTGCCAAAGATAAGTTGAACTTATCGCCAAAACCAGGCGACCCTGGGATTTTCCCTATATAAGAAATAATTATAATTAGGAGCTTGTTGGGATCTTTTAAAACTTTTTTTCTTTTTTTAATTTCCCAAATAAATCTCGCTCCCACGGGGAAAAGTAGGACAAATTACATAATTTTAATTTCTGGAAAAATAACGGTAGTACCGATTGCCGTTACTTTGTCATGCCTAAGTATAGAGTTGATAATTCTGATAGCTCCGTGTGGTGAACCCTTAAGGGTAGACCGTCCCCTTCTATAAGACTGAAACCTTTTACTGACGGATAAAAATGACAATAAATATTCTAGGAAACTTATGGGTTTCCCCCAGTTAAAAATTGTCAAATGGTCAAAATTAAAGCTAATTGAGTGACGGTTAAAACCCTTGTAATATAGGGTTTTTGAGTTGCACGTACAATACAGAACCCTAGGGTACGAAATTTGTCAAACCAAATAAAACCCGAAAAACAAGGACAAAAAAATACAATTAAATTACAATATCCCGTTAAGATTGGAGCAATTTGCTTACTTTTGGCTCATCTTTACAAATCAGCCAAAACTAGCTCAATTTTTAAATGCTTAGTATATATGGATTACAGCGATTGGGTTTTGGCTTTTTTACTTAGTTTTGGCTAATATACCATGATACGTAGAAAAAGAGCCAAAATTCATAGACGTGAAAATTAACAGGTACGGACAAGCAAAAGTTCTCACTCCGAGAGAATATTCCAAAATTCAAAAGCAGCTTCCCTATCAATGGCAAAAACTTCTATTTGAAATTCTCTGGTACACGGGGGAACGGGTAGGAGCAGTAGCTCAACTAGAATGGCGTTACGTTTACGAAAAACCGGGCAAGCCCAGGGATGTAATTTTATTTAACGCCAGAACGAGAAAATCATCTATAGACAGACCAGCTTCTACTCGTACCGTGCCAGTGCATGAAAACTTAATTGCTCCTCTAACTGCCTACGAATTGCCCTGGAAGGATACTAAATGGATGTTTCCAGGTAGAGACAATGAATCTCACGTTTGGCGGCAAACGGTGGACGCGGCATTGAGAACCGCTTGCGATCGCTCTGGTTTGGGAGGAAAGGGAATTTCTACCCATTCATTTCGCAGGACTCTGATTACCAGATTATCCGATAAAGGAGTTAGTGCCAGAACCATTCAACAGGTTACGGGTCATGCTTCCCTTAATTCAGTACAAACGTATATTGATTGCGACGAGCGCAAAATTAAAGAAGCGATCGATTTACTTTAATTATCAAAAAAAATAAATTTAACTGGAGCAATTCACGATGTCCAATACACCAATTCAGGTGACAACAGATTTAACCAAGGTCTTAGAACAAATTAATCAGAAGCTAGATAACTTTGAACAAAAGGTTGAAACTAAATTAGATAAGATTTCTGAGGATATAAAAGATTTGAGTGTTGATCTGGCAACGGTTAAGGCTGAAGTTAGTGCTATTAAAGAAGATGTCAAAGAAATTAAAGGTTCAGGGAAAGCTCAAATCTGGACGCTAATCGGTCTTCTTGGTACGGCGGTAGTCGGAACGGTTATTCGATTTGTGATTACCGCTATCCCCAATAATCCTTAGTCTATTTTGCCAAGACAAAATATGAACTACCGGGAGTTTAATTACAGCTAAATAAACTTGTTAACGGCTTTAGATTATAATAGTTATAAACTTGTTAACGGCTTTAGATTATAATAGTTATAAACTTGTTAACGGCTTTAGATTATAATAGTTATAAACTTGTTAACGGCTTTAGATTATAATAGTTATAAACTTGTTAACGGCTTTAGATTATAATAGTTATAAACTTGTTAACGGCTTTAGATTAT
>CAYMWC010000360.1:0-4466 GCA_964393695.1 uncultured Pleurocapsa sp. | reverse complement strand
TCTAAACGGCGCACGAGGAATTTTTCTTCGTGCATTGGTAGATAGTCCCAGTCTTTTTGACTGCATTTGTTAATGAATGTTAACGAAAAACTATCGGAGGTCAAGGAATTCGCGCTATCACTTGTTTACCAGCTTTAGTTGGTTCATGGCGACATTTGGGGGGAGGAATGTTGCAAGCCCCTATGTGGCCCTTTCCTATTCGTTGGGACGTGGTTCACCGTCCACATTTTATTAAACCAGGAACACGAGTTCTCAATCAGTGGCAACTAGGTCGTATTTTAACAGGAGAAGTTCCTCTAGACCCACCAGTCAAAGCACTATTTGTCTATAACTGCAATCCTGTAACTCAAGCCGCAGAACAGGAGAAGATTATCAAAGGACTTGCCCGTGAAGATTTGTTTACGGTAGTAAGCGAGCATTTCTTCACCGATACAGCAGATTACGCTGATATTGTGCTGCCAGCTACCACTCAGGTAGAAAACTTGGACTTAATGTTTTCTTGGGGACATACTTATGTAACCTTAAATAATGCAGCTATTCAACCAATAGGAGAAGCAGTACCAAATACCGAACTGTTTCGACGTTTGGCAAAGCGCATGGGTTTTGAAGATGAGTGTTTTCAACTTAGTGATGAGCAATTGGTTATGGAGGTACTTGACTGGTCATCTCCCGTTATGGAAGGTATTGATTTGGAGTTATTAAAATCGAAAGGCTTCGCCAAACTAAAAATTGAGGCAGTTCCCCATGCTGAGGGTAATTTTCCTACACCTTCAGGTAAATGTGAGTTTCTATCTGGTATGAAGGTAGATAGTAATTATGTGTTGCCTGCTTTTCGTCAGGGATTTGAAGAGTACGAACCAGGCGAGCCAGTCGATCCTCTGCCAACCTATACTCCTCAAAGGGAGTCTTTACAAAGCAACCCTGAATTAGCTAGTCGCTATCCCCTTAGCTTAATGTCTGCCAAGCCCCACCAGTTTATCAACTCTTGCTTTGCTAATCTGCCCAAACATTCTAAACTTCAAGGCGAACCAAAGGTTATCATTCATCCTGATGATGCTATCAAGCGCGGTATTGCTGAAGGACAAATGGTGAAGATTTATAACGATAGAGGTTCTTTTCAAGTACCTGCGATGCTCAACGATATGACTTCACAAGGAGTTGTAGTTGCACCACTGGGGTATTGGCGAAAAATCAGTCATACAAACAATACGGTAAATGCAGCTACTTCTGCAACATTTACAGACATGGGACACGCAGCAGCAGTTGGTGATTCTTTGGTGGAAGTCGAACCTGTAAATGGGTAACCTCCGAAGAATCTGTTTTTAAATAGGTAGTTCAAAATTAACAAGTATGAGTGATTTTTTTCAATTCGAGATGGACTTTGCTAGTTCTTTGAGATGTATTCCTATGCAGGTACGCTATAAGCTCGACCTCTGTGGCATAAAGTCGATCTAGTCACGAAAATCGCAATTTCATTCCTGCCCTTGAAGAGTTTCACTTGGTTTGAGGAGTGTCATCAATTAAGCTAAGTAACAGAAGCAGCAAAATAAATAGCTACTAGAAATTGACCGATACTTTATCATAGCGAGTGGCGATCGCTTTGCCTAATTGATAACAAACTCTAGCCATATACCAATTCATTCCATGCCAAAAATTGATTATTTACGTATCAGTCTAATTGATAAATGTAACTTTCGTTGTCAGTACTGTATGCCAGAGGGGACCGAACTTAACTACGTCCTCAACCAAGAATTATTGAGCAATCAAGAAATTGTGGCTTTAGTGCGGGATGTATTTATGCCTTTGGGGTTTACTAAGTTTCGTCTCACAGGAGGGGAACCATTATTACGTCCTGGGGTGGTAGATTTGGTTAGGGATATTGCCAATTTACCCGCTACAGAAGATATTGCCCTGACTACTAATGCTTTTTTATTGGAGAAGTTGGCACAACCACTTTACGATGCTGGTTTAAAGCGGATTAATATTAGCTTGGATTCATTAATTCCCGAGACTTTTGATCGGATTATAGGCAATAGAGGCAACCAAAGCCGTTGGCAACAAACTTGGCAAGGTATCTTAACCGCTCATCAGGTAGGATTTGACCCACTAAAGCTTAATGTGGTGGTGATTCCTGGGTTCAACGATACAGAAGTCTTAGATTTGGCAGCTTTGAGTATTGCTCGCCATTGGCATATTCGCTTTATTGAATTTATGCCGATTGGTAATTCTCAATTGTTTGGTGATAAAGCCTGGATTGATTCAGCCGAGATTCGTAGTCAGATTCGGCAAAAGTGGGGACTTGTGGAATCTAATATTCGGGGTAACGGTCCAGCGGATGTATTTAAGATTCCCGATGCCAAAGGGACAGTCGGCTTTATTTCTCAGATGTCAGAATGCTTTTGCGATCGCTGTAATCGTGTTAGATTATCCGCAGATGGTTGGTTGCGTCCTTGTCTGCTCAACGAAACTGGTCAAATTAACCTTAAAACTGCTCTGCGTCATGGTGTAGATGTGGTCGAATTGCAGTCCCAAGTAAATCAACTATTGTCTATTAAACCTGAAATTAATTTCAAAGAGCGGGATTCTGGTACAGACGAAAAAAGCTATACCCGTACCATGTCCCAAATTGGAGGATGAAATCGGAAGAATAAAGGAGGAAGGATGAAGAATACTTAGGTGTTATTTTAATAAAGCCTAGCTTGCAGCCTCTAGCTATGACCTTAAAGTTATCAATAAACCCAATCGACACCCAAGGTTATTAAGCCATTCGAGAATAGTACTCAACAACTAATAGTTCATTAACTTGAAGAGCTACCCACTCACGTTCGATAATCCCGTTAACCTTGCCCGTAAAGGTATTTTTATCAAATTCCAAATGGCTAGGCAAATTAGACAAACCTGGATATTCCATATTAGTTTCTACCAATTTACGAGAGCGATCGCGATCTCTAACTTTGATCACATCTCCAGGACGACACTGATAACTAGCAATGTCAACCACGCGATCGTTAACTAGAATATGTCCGTGACCAACCAGCTGACGCGCAGCAGGAATAGTACCAGCTAAGCCCATACGGAAGATGGTGTTATCTAAACGCATCTCTAGTAATTCTAGTAATGTTTGTCCAGTAGAACCAGCTACTCGACGAGCTTTGCGGACATAACGAACTAATTGCTTTTCAGTAACTCCGTAGTTAAAGCGTAGCTTTTGCTTTTCTTCTAAACGGATCCCATATTCAGAACGTTTACGACGGTTTTGACCGTGCTGTCCTGGTGGATAAGCCTTACGAGGGCTTTTTCTAGATAGACCTGGTAAATCCCCTAAACGACGAACGATCCGCAAACGCGGACCTCTATAGCGAGACATATAATCTTTTCTCCTCTAAATTACAATGACAAAATCAAAATATTCCCAAATATATAATTATACATGACGATCGATAGTTTTAAACTACATCTAGCTCAGATTCTTCACCTGTTCTGATTTCCAACTCCTGAATTTGGTTGTATTTAACACGCAGAGCAAAATCAATTAATTCTTCCATGTTTGTTTGGATAGTTTGACAAATATTTTCTAATGGTAAATCGTTAGCATCATGTCCAAAGGGATTTTCGATTTCAATACCGATTTGTTCTATACCAAAAACCGTAAAACTAATTACACTTACTATCGGTGCTGTCAACCAACCTAATTCAGTTACTAATTGAAATGGTAATGTTAGACAATAAATTAATAATAATTGTTTGAGGTGAATTGAATATGCAACTGGTATCGGAGTTTTAAAAATACGTTCACATCCACCCAAAGTATTAACCATTGCATCTAATAATTTCAACATCGATGTTAGCTGATAGCTATTAAGGCGATCGCGATTGTATTGTTCTTGAAGATAATCTTGAATTAAAAATGCTACCTGTAACGGAGGATTATGAGCTTCTTGTAGTTTTTCATACCAAACAGTTGGTAGTAAATCTATAATTTCATCATTAATTGCTTGACCTCTTAAATGTAATTTTGTCGCGATCGCAAAAACTACTAACAAATGCAATATTTGAATTTTTTCTTGTCGCTCTTGTGAGCTATTCTCCTTGACAGAAACCAAAATACCACGAGCAAGATTACGAATTGCATTGACTAATCCTCCCCACAGTTTACGACCTTCCCAAAAACGTTCGTAAGCAGTATTAGTACGAAAAACCAATAATAAACCTAAAACAATACTAGGAACAACACTACTAAGAATTGGTAAACCAACATTCAGGTAATAAGAGTGAACAATAAATATTAATAAGCCAAATAATCCGCAAAAAATAACTCTAGGAATAATCGCAGGAATAACTGAAGATTGCCACCGAAAAATAAATTTAAACCAGTTTAATTCTTGTTGATGAATGCTTTTATTCACTCTAGTTAACCTGAGTTCGGGATAAAAAAAGGGACAGGTAGTAAGCTAAAAATAACAACT
>CAYMWC010000359.1:0-4516 GCA_964393695.1 uncultured Pleurocapsa sp. | reverse complement strand
GGTCGTGATGTCGCATCCGATCCGAATCGATTAATGGAAAGTATAGAACAAGCAAACGCTACTGTGATGCAAGCAACTCCAGCAACTTGGCGAATGCTTTTAGCTGCTGGTTGGAAAGGGAAGCAAAATATCAAACTTCTTTGTGGTGGAGAAGCGATGACACGAAGTTTAGCCGAACAATTACTTGAAAAATGTTCTTCCCTATGGAATATGTATGGCCCTACAGAAACTACAATCTGGTCGGCAATTTACAAAGTTGACTCTAACGAAAGTGCTGTACCTATTGGTAAACCTATAGCTAATACCCAAATATACATAATTGACGAACAGTCGAGACGCAAAAGGGATAAGCTGCAAACTGTAGCAGTAGGGACACCAGGAGAAGTATATATTGGTGGAGATGGATTGGCTAGAGGCTATCTCAATAGACCAGAAATGAACAAGGAACGTTTTGTTCCAGACCCTTTTAGTAGTAAGCCTAACGCTCGTCTATATAAAACTGGAGACTTAGCTCGTTGTCTTCCTGATGGCACTATTCAATTTATCGGTAGAGTAGATCATCAAGTCAAAATTCGCGGTCATCGTATTGAATTAGGAGACATTGAAGCTGCTTTAAGTCAGCATCCAGAAGTAAAAGAAGTTGCGGTTGTGACTCGCGAAGATAGTTCTGGTGAAAAAAATTTAGTAGCTTATTTTGCATCGAAAACAAAATCATTAGATTTTGAACAACTGGTAAAAGATGACACAATTTTTTCTGAGGTAGTATCTCAATGGCAACAAATATGGGATTCTGCATATAGCAATGGTATTGACACTGAAGTAGCAGTATCTAACACCAGTGGAATATTTAATACCAGTGGCTGGAATAATAGTTATACTGATCAAAAAATACCAGCTAATGAACTTGAAGAATGGCTAAATCATACAGTTCAAAGAATTTTAGATTTCGAGCCTAAATCTATTTTAGAAATTGGTTGTGGTATGGGTTTGTTATTGTTCCGTATTGCTCCTCAATGTTCACGATATGTAGCAACAGACATTTCTCAAACTGCAATCGAATATATTCAGAAGAAATTTCAACATAGTCAGCAAGATTGGTCACAAGTAAAGCTTCATCTAAAATCAGCAGATAATCTTGAGGAAATAGTTACTGAAAAATTTGATACTGTAATCCTCAATTCTGTTATCCAATATTTTCCTAATGTTGAATATTTGGTAAATGTTTTGAAAACTGCGATCAAAGTAATAAAACCAGGAGGTCGAATTTTTCTGGGAGACATTCGCGATTTAGATCTTTTAGAAGCATTTCATACCTCTGTGCAACTGTATCAAGCTTCTGATTCTTTATCGATAACCACATTAAAACAAAACATTAAAGAAGCGATCTCAGGAGAGAGAGAACTTGTTATTAAACAAGAATTTTTTGAAGTATTGAAGCAATCTATTCCACAAATTAGTCAAATAGAATTTCAGCTTAAACGAGGTTGTTATCATAATGAACTAAATAAATTTCGCTATGATATTGTACTTCATATAGAAACAGAAATTAGTCAAAATCTTGATATTTTTTGTTTAGACTGGCAAGATCATAATTTAACTTTATCTAAATTTTGTGAAATCATCTCTACAGAAAAATCAGAACTGATTAAAATTAATAATGTTCCTAACAGAAGAATAAGAGTAGAGATTGCGACAATTCAACAGCTTTCAAGCCCTGATTGTCCTCAAACAGTGGGGCAATTACGTCAAAATTTAAACAATTTTTCTATAGTAGACACTTGCGATCCAGAAGATTTATGGAAATTAAGTCAAAAACTTAATTATCAGATTCAGATTAACTCATCTGAATCAAAATATGGTTGCTATGACATTGTTTTGAAAAAACAATTACCAAAAGCTCATGCTAGTAATTGGAATATTTTCGTTTCATCTAAAGACCATGTAGAAGTTAAGTCATGGAATTACTATGTAAACAACCCATTAAAAACAGAAGAAGTTAAGAATTTAGTACCACAACTCCGTATTTTCTTGAAGGAAAAACTACCTGAGTACATGATTCCTACAACTTTTGTAACAATGGATGCCTTACCTCTTACTCCTAATGGCAAAATTGATCGTCGAGCATTACCCGAAACCAGTAATGCTCGACCTGTTCTGGAAGAGCCATTTGTTGCTCCTCGTACTTCAATTGAGAAAAAATTAACTGCAATTTGGGAAAAAGTCTTAGAAATAGAAAAAGTAGGTATTTATGATAACTTTTTTGACTTAGGAGGACATTCATTGCTGGTTGCTCAACTTATTTCTCGCATTCGGGCAGCTTTTGAGATAGAAGTTTCTTTGATTGATCTCTTTCAAAATCCCACTGTAGCAGGTATTGCACAAATCTTAGAGATAGCTCAATATTCCAACTCTAAAGTTATAAGTAACAGTTTAACCAAAGTAGATTTATACTCCGAAGCAGTTTTAGACCCTACGATCTATCCTGAAACTTCTACTATTGAATCAATTGATAAACCACGCCATATTTTGTTGACAGGAGCAACTGGTTTTCTAGGAGCATTTTTATTACATGACATTTTACAGCAAACAAAAGCAGCTGTTTATTGCTTAATTCGTTGCCCCAATTTAGAGGTAGCTAAACAAAAAATTCAAAGAAATTTAGAAAGATACTCGCTTTTAGGAGATACTTCTGATTCTAGAATTATTCCTGTAATTGGAGATATATCTTTACCTTTACTAGGACTTGAAGAGTCAAAGTTTAATCAGTTAGCAGCTAAATTGGATTTAATTTATCATAATGGAGCTTTTGTTAATCTAATTTATCCCTATTCTGCACTGCGAGCCGTTAATGTACTGGGAACACAAGAAATACTTAGATTAGCCAGTAAATTTAAAACTAAACCTGTTCACTTCATTTCTACTCTCGATGTATTTCAGTCTCCTAAATATGCAGAAATGGAAGAAATTTTAGAAAACGATCCACTCAATAGTTGTGAAGGTTTGGAAAATGGTTATTCCCAAAGCAAATGGGTTGCTGAAAAATTAGTCATGGCTGCTAATGATCGAGGCATACCAACTTGTATTTATAGACCTGGAATGATTATCGGACATAGTCAAACAGGAGTTTTTAAAATAGATGATTTGGTTAGCCGACTAATCAAAGGTTTTATTCAATTAGGAACTGCACCTAAATTGAATTTAAAGATGAACCTTACTCCCGTTGACTACGCTAGCCAGGCGATTATTCACATATCAAAACAAAAAGAATCTTGGGGAAAATCTTTTCATCTAGGAAATCCACATTCTCTGACTTTTGACGAGCTTATTAATCATATTCAATCTCTTGGATATTCAATTAAACAAATTGATTACAGTTTGTGGCAAAAAGAGTTTCTCAGTTTGGATGATTCTCTTGAAAATTCGTTGAGTCCTTTTAAATCTCTTTTTACCCAACAACGTCAAAATAAACAAGCTAACTATCTAGAAACTCTTTCTCTACAGAAAATAAATTATGACAATACAATTCAATGTCTTGCAGATAGCAATATCAATTGTTCACCAATAAATACTAAAGTACTGAATAATTATTTTGCCTATTTTGCCCACAGTAAGTTTATAAATCTTAATAAAAACACTAGTCCTTTAAGTAAGTCGTTGGGAAGAATATCAGTGTAAATGTTGTTGATTTTAAGACAGATAAAAATTTTCTCTTTACAGATTAAAGTTTATGGTAATACTGGCAAAAATCGCAAGCTATTCTGTAGGCAAGTCGATTGGTTCAAGATTATTTATTTATGTATTAAGCAGTGCTTTATTAGGTTTAGGCACTATGTCATGCTTGTTTTATGAAGTATTAGAAAGCCGCGCTAAAGGTGCGATTCAAGATAGTCTTAATACGCAGGTTAAATCAGTTGAAGCTGAACTTGCTAGCATTGAACAATCTATGGTTAATTTGTCTACTGTAGTACAAACTCTAAATCGTCAAGGCATTAAAGAAGCAGAAACATACAAACAATTAATATTCGATCTTTATCAAGAATCTTCTTTTTTAACCAATGCTCTTGGTTTCGGTCAAACTGAATACCGAATTTTCCCAGATCGTCAATGGTATTGGCCTTTTTATTTCAAAGATGCGCACATTGAAGGTCAAATTGGAGAGTTGTTACCATCGCCAAATGAGGAAACTCGTTTTGCAGATTTGTTTGCAGATGATAATTATCCCGAACAACACTATTATCAATTAGTTGTAGAAGCAGAAAAAAATATTTGGCTTGAACCATATTCTTGGTATGGAACGACTCTTACTACTTTTACAGGCCCTATTTTCAACGATAAAAATGAAATTATTGGAATAACTGGATTAGATATTAATGTAACCGCTCTTGGAGAAAAGGTGAAAAAATCTGTTACTAGAAATAGCGGTTATTTCGCAATCATAAGTGACAAGGGCAACTTGCTTGTTTATCCTCCAGATCCACAAAAAGCAAAAGACCTTGCTACTTCTGAAGACATACCA
>CAYMWC010000358.1:0-4565 GCA_964393695.1 uncultured Pleurocapsa sp. | reverse complement strand
TGACCTTCATATGCGTCAAAAAATACTACTAGAATCAGTTTCCATTTAATTTTAATTTATTAGGAGGCAACAATGTCCATTTCTGAAACATCTAATGAAGTAGGTTCACCTGCGGTTGTTGGTACAAATACAACTACAGGTGATGGTATTTGGGGAGAATGTAGTGCTGGTCGTGGTGTAGTTGGTGTTAGTAATAGTGGAACAGGCATTTGGGGACATACTGTAAAAGGTCGAGCAATAGTCGGTGTAAACAACGAAGATGGTACAGGAGTTTGGGGAGAGACTATAACTGGTCGTGCAATCGTAGGCGTAAACAAAGATGGAGCAGGAGTTTGGGGTGAAACCAATACAGGAACAGGGGTTGTTGGCATCTCAAATGGTATTGGGGTACATGGAAAAGGAGGACAACTCGCGGGACTTTTTGAAGGAGATGTTGAAGTTACAGGCGATCTTCGGTTACGGAACGCCGACTGTGCTGAAGACTTTGACATTGCTTGCTTAGAGCAAGTTGAGCCAGGAACAGTGATGGTAATTGATTCTGAAGGAGCTTTACGACCAAGCGATCGCGCTTATGACAAAAGAGTTGCAGGGGTCATCTCTGGTGCAGGAAACTACAAACCAGGGATTGTATTGGATAAGCAAAAATCTTCTCAGAATCGGATGCCCATTGCCTTAATGGGTAAAGTTTACTGCAAAGTTGATGCGATCTATGGAGCGATCGAGGTCGGCGATCTGCTCACCACTTCTCCGACTCCTGGAAATGCGATGAAAGTATCCGATCCGCTCAAAGCTCTTGGTGCCATGATTGGCAAAGCACTGCAACCACTTCAGGAAGGACAGGACTTGATTCCAATTTTGATTGCACTTCAGTAATTATTGATTCAACAGACAGAATCACTCAATTTAATAATAATGCCGACAACCAATCTCATATCTAAGTATTGGGAGGATTTATGCGAAGTTTAAAAGAATTAGCACGTCAAGAAGGAGTAACAGGAATTATCAGTTTGAGGGGGTTAATGAACCGATTTCGGACAAACTCTCTAAAACAACTATTTGCAGTACATGATATTAGAGAAAAGTACAGACAACTGGGTGAGTTTAATTCTCCACTAGGTCTGGCGATTAATGAAAACCTAGATGCACAAAACGACCCTATTATTACTTCTGATGGACGAGGTGGTTTTGTCTCTAATTTTCGTGGTGGAAGAATTAACCTTGCTTCTCCAGGTGGTAGTCCACCGATCGCACAGATCATCGACAAAATGAAGATCTGGTTTGTAGGTCTTGAATGCCGTGTTAGACAAGAATCAAAAGATGAAATATTCGGTTCAGTTGGTATCATTATTCCATCTACGAAGTTTACAAAAACAATTGACTTCCCAGAGGGGACCGAATACTGGACACTTGGGGAAGATGGTAGTCGAACGATATCATTACAACAATTAATTTATGATGGTGTTCCTGCTGATGTCGTGCTAAATTGCGTTTTAATCGAGCATGATTCAGGCGATATTGACGAATATAAGAAGAAAATTGCTGAGGCTTTAGCGGAAGCAGCCAAGGCTGGGCTGGCGTTATTAGGAGTTCCCGCAGAGGCAACGGCTGCCGATCAAGGTTTTATCAGTGATATTTCTCTGGGACTTGTCAATGTAATGTCTGGTTGGGTTGGTGCAGATGACGATCCATATACTCCTCAAGCATTACGTATCCCAGCACGAAATGTTCTCATTGCCCTTGCTCAAAAATTCGAGGGAAAAAGACTTGATGAGCCTGACCCCTTCCCAGAAAGAGTTTTGGAAAGATCTGACACTCCAGGCGTAAAACTTATCTACAATACCAATCCAGTTATCGTCTCAGGTACAGATCAAGGTGGAGACCGAGGTGAATATGGTTTCTATTTCAAAGTAGAAGTATATCAAATATCTGAGACCTCTTGAGATAAAGCTTTTCGAGGAATGTATGTCCCGCGATCGCCAGTTTTATAGATTGGATTGACGCTAGAAAACCCAACAACTTCTTTCAATTATACTCTTAGTTACTTTATACCACTCCAGTGAGATCGCGATTCAACTACATTATGTAACTCGAAATATAGCTTTCGCTTTGTTCTGACGAGGAAAAATTAGCGATCGCAACTTTAACATCTATTTCTTAAATAGTGCGATCTCCGAGCTTGTAGAGTTAGTTTGAAACTAGCCTGCATTATTCATAAACATCGGCAGAAGTCCTAACAACTTCTTCCAATTGCACTCTCGATCGCTTTCGTCACTCATCGCGTTCAAGAATTCTGATAACCCAGAGGAGACTTTCTGCTTAATTGATAATGTGTCCGTCTTCTCAGGCACTCTATGCCCAAGCCCATGTGAGAACTAAATTGAACCGTCTCTTTACTAAAGTTACAGGTGTTACGAAAGTGTTGACACTGGCTCTTGAGAACCAGTAGTAAGACGATAGTGATCGCTCAATTCTGCTCCTAACAACTCTCAGCGATCGCCAAACTTTTAGACAGACAACACAATTTTAATTACTTCACCCAATAGTGGCGATGGCGAATATACCAACATTACCAATCTATGGATTGCCATTAGCAAAGTGACACACTCAAAAAATGCTGAGATTTCAAAAAGATAATTATTGAGGACAAGGATAACAATGGCTAACTCTCAATTCGACAACCATCAATTTACTGAAGAGGACTTTGGACTTTCAGAATATCAACTCCTGCGTCGTTATCCAGATTTAAAGGAAAAGGGTTTATGGCGTGAGGAGAACTTAAGTTTTGCCCTAGAAAATCTAAGACCCCGTATATTTGGTGAAGGTGATTCATGGTTTGATTTTTCCATATTAGGTAGCGATGTGCTTGATATATTGCTCGCTGAATTTAACTATGCTGTTAGACGCACAAGCCGTAGCGGTGACACATTGGAAAAAATGTGTACTGATGGCAATATCAGAAACACTGTTGCTTTATGTAGAGATCACGAAGCAATATCATTTTTATTTTCAGGTGGAGGGAATGATCTGTTTGGTGGTGATCCAGAAAGTAGTAGCCAGTTCTTTTTATCGATGAATCAGAAATCCAGTGGCGTACCTGCAATTCGGGAAGCAGAAGTTAAAGACTTTTTGAGCTACTTAAAAAATCTCATCAATAAAATGGTTGATGGAATCAGTACTTTAGGAATACCGACAATTATGGCTGGATATGGTTATTCTATTCCATCTGGTAAAGGATCACTTATTTTTCCATTTCGGATTGGACCTTGGTTAAAGCCTGCCCTTGAAGCAAGAGGATATGTAGCATTAGATGAGCAACGCAAAATAGTGAATTATTTCGTTGATTCATTTAATGAAATGCTAACAGAGATTCAAAACGAAAGACCAGGAGTTTTTATTCATATTGATCTTAGATCGATAATTTTTGATAGCGATTGGCGAGATGAACTCCATTTGACTAACAATGGATTTGAAAAAATTGCTGCTAGATTTGATGAAGTTATTCAATCTATTTAGTAAAAGAGGTAAACTCGAAAAGCTCAGTCAATTTATGAACGATCGCGGATATTGCGGATATTAAAGTGTGTCAGTGTCTATTTCCCTAACAACATAAGTGCGATCGCACGTTCGCAGTTCCATACAAATCGAAATATAGCGATCGCTTGGTAAATAATTCCAACAGAAATAAACTCTTTTTAGCTTTCCCAATTCTGTAAAGTTCGTCCCAACTGTTGCTTACGCTTATTTAAGCTGTCCTGTTCAAGCCTAACAATGACTTCCTCTAGTTGAATTCCTGCTAATTCCAGTTCTTGACAGCTACGACGCGCCCTTGCTAAGGTTTGCTTAATTTTCTCTGGTTCAGGAAATGTAGGCTGATGATTCATTGTAACTGCCAATCAAGTTTAATTTCTTCTATACTTCTTTCCAAAGCTGGAATTCGATTTTGGATATTAGCAATAGCCTCATTCATTAACTTTAGCAGATCTGAGGGAATACTGGGTTGAGCTTCGGCAATACGTAATTGAAGATTTGACAATTGGGAAAACCGCGTTCTAGCTTGCTCGGCTATTTCTGTAAGCTGTTCTAGAGTGGAAATGGTTGCAGAATTTTCACCAAAACGTTCCAAAATTTGATATTCCGTATCTTTCGATTCATCAACAAGATCCAACAACTGTTCCTTTAGATTTCTAATGGTAATCTTGGTTTCTTTAGATAGCTTTGCCACATTCACTGCCATAGATGTCTCTACAAGATTGTAATCGAAATCATGATCATGGATAAACTAAGCCTATATCGAATAGGAAACCCAACAAATTCTTCCAATTGCTCTCTGGATAGTTACTTTTGCCATTCAGTATGATCGCAACTTCACAGTTCCATACAGAGCGAAATATAGCGATCGCTTAATTCTGAACTTAACATCTCTTCTCGCGATCGCAAAACTTTTAAACAAACAGCACAATATAGAGGTAAAGATGACCAACGAAGATATTGTGAGACAGTTTCTATTTCCTTAACCGTGTGAGCGGGAAATCCGCATCTTCAACTCAGTAAGGTGCGGATGAGAG
>CAYMWC010000357.1:0-4588 GCA_964393695.1 uncultured Pleurocapsa sp. | reverse complement strand
TGTAAAGTAGTAGTCATGTTTTTATGATTGCTATGTATTTATTTGTCTAGGTTCTTTGTTAGAACAAGACCAGAAACGGTATAAAAATGATTTGTTTCTGATGTCGATGTAATCACCATAACTAAGTCTTTCTAATTTATCAAGCTATATTGCATTGTTTTTAGTAATGTTAAGTATAATTTTTAGTTATCATTGGTCTGGGGGCAGACAATGAAACTGATTACTGAATTATAAGACAATAGCGAAATTGACCAAAAATATAGAACTCTAATCTAATTTGCTATTTTCAAACTGTAGAAAAAAAATATTATTTTGATTAGATTTTTTGCTGCTGTAACTGTTTAGTAAATTCAGCACGGTTATCCAAAATGGCAAAATAGCTATCCATACTAGTTAATTCAAACAGCATTCTAACTTGCTCATTAATCGAACATAAAAAAAACTGAACATTAGCAGCATTGAGAGTTTTCAAGGCTTTGACTAAAGTTCCTAGTCCAGAGCTATCCATAAAAGTAACGTTACTAAAGTCTACTAATATGGTGTGTACACCACTTTCTACACTTTGTTCAATCTGATGCTGGAAATCAGCAGTTTTAGTGCTGTCTAAAATACCTTCAGGTTCAATTATTTGAACAACAGAATTCATTATAGTAAACAAGTTTTTAATAATATTAAGTAAGTATAAGCCAGTATAGCAAAAGACTTGCAATATAACGAGATCTATTCGCTACTATAAAGTAACTTCCGAAAATTTTGGCAAACTTATCATTAATTACCTAAATAAAAAGTAACCAGACGCTTTTCTAACAATTCGTGCTTGTTTTGGCACAAAACCATCAGGAAGTGAATATTTCAGCCTCCACAGAGTTAAAATATAGGTAGAAAATGTAAACAAGCCAAGATTTATTTAAAAAATTGCATGGAAGCATATGATGCGATTGTTATTGGTGCTGGTCATAATGGATTAGTTTGTGCAGCATATCTACTCAAAGCTGGCTATAGCGTTCTTTTATTAGAAAAACGTCCTGTTCCTGGAGGGGCTGCCACAACAGAAGAAGCTCTACCAGAAACAGCCCCAGGTTTCAAGTTCAACCTTTGTGCTATTGACCATGAGTTTATTTTTCTCGGTCCAATTATTCAGGAACTACAACTTCAGAAGTATGGTTTGCAATATCTTAGCTGTGATCCGCATACTTTCTGTCCTCAAAACGATGGTAAATATTTTTTAGCCCATCAATCTTTAGAGAAAACGCAAGCAGCGATCGCTCGTTACAGCGAAAGAGACGGAGCTAAATATGTTGAATTTATTGGCTATTGGTCAAAATTAATGAGCGCGATCGCGCCTTTTTTTAATGCGCCACCACAATCTATTTTTAATATTGCTAAGGGATACAAAGGCAAAAATTTAGTTGATGCTCTAGCGATCGCAGGTTCTAAAGATAAAGCTTTAAACTTTATCCGTACAATGATTACTGCGCCTGAAGATTTACTTAATGAGTGGTTTGATACTGAGTTAGTTAAAGCACCTCTAGCTAGATTAGCAGCCGAAATTGGTGCGCCTCCTTCCCAAAAAGGAATTACCGCAGGCTTGATGATGCTAGCAATGCGACATCATCCAGGTATGGCTCGACCTAAAGGTGGTACAGGGGCATTAACTCAGGCATTAGTGAAATTAGTTACAGCAGCAGGGGGCAAAATTTTAACCGAGCAAATGGTAAAAAAAGTTATAGTCGAAAATAATCGTGCTGTGGGGATAAAAGTAGCTGGAGGCAGAGAATATCGGGCAAATAAAGCCGTAATTTCTAATATTGATGTTCGTAGATTGTTCTTACAGCTAGTCTCTCCTGATGCAGTTCCTTCAGACTTAAGAGAAAAAGTTGATCGTCGTATTACCAACAACAACGAAACCATTCTTAAAATAGACTGCGCTTTATCTGAAGCACCTCGTTTTACCGCCTATGACCAAGATAATCAAGACCATTTAATTGGTACAGTTTTAATTGCTGACTCGATGGCTCATGTAGAACAGGCTCATGCTTTGGCAACAATGGGACAAATTCCCGATGCTAATCCCTCGATGTATTTAGATATTCCTTCAGTGTTAGATCCTACCTTAGCTCCTGAAGGAAAACATACTCTCTGGATAGAATTTTTTGCTCCTTATCAAATTGCGGGGAAAGAGGGAACAGGCTTATATGGTACTGGCTGGACAGAAGAACTTAAAAACCAGGTAGCAGACAATGTAATTAATAAGTTAGCTGACTATGCACCTAATATTAAAAATTCAATCATGGCGCGTCGGGTCGAAAGTCCTGCGGAATTAGGTGAAAGATTGGGCTCATACAAAGGTAATTACTATCATTTAGATATGACTTTAGATCAAATGATCTTTTTACGTCCTCTGCCAGAAATAGCTAACTATACCACACCAATTAAAAATTTATATCTTACTGGTGCGGGGACTCATCCAGGGGGGTCAATATCGGGAATGCCAGGTCGTAATTGCGCTCAGGTATTTTTAAATCAGCAACAACCGTTAGCGAAAGTACAGCAGTCAGTTAATTCAATCTGGGAATCACTTTTAGGAAAATGATAATTGGGAGCAATTTTGGGGAATTCTAATTTTGAGATAAATAAAATTTCCCCAGAGTATTTTCTTGAATATCAGTCAAACTAAAGATTTACAAGCCAATATCCTCATTGTCGATGATACTCCAGACAATTTGGAGTTACTAGCTGCTATCCTGCAAAAACGAGGTTATCAGACTCGTTGTGTCAATAATGGCTTCGAGGCAATTGAAATTGCTGGTTCTGGCTGGGCTGATTTGATTTTGCTAGATATTCAGATGCCAGACATTGATGGTTATCAGGTTTGTGAACAACTCAAAGCAGAATCTCAGACTCGTGAAATTCCAGTTATTTTTATCAGTGCTTTGGATGCTTTTACCGATAAACAGAAAGCCTTTAAAGTTGGCGGGGTCGATTATATTAATAAACCCTTTGAAATCAAAGAAGTTGTAGTAAGAGTTGCTAATCAAATAGCAATTCAATCTGGTAAAAGTCAAATCATTGAACTCAACAATCAACTAGAGCAAAAAGTTAAAGAACGTACTAGTGAATTAGAACAAAGCAATCAACAGTTAAAAGCCGAAATCAACCGCCGTCAACAGGCTCAAGATCGACTGTTACAGATGGCACTTAATGATCCTGTTACTGGTTTTGCTAATCGCAATTCTTTTATCAGTCGCTTAAAACAAGCTTTAAGAGTGACCGAACAACAACCTGATTACTTTTTCGCTGTTATTTTATTAGAATGCGATCGCTTTAAAAAAATTAAACGCACCATCAGCCACGTTGATAGTAATCAATTATTAATGGCAATTGCTCAAACACTACACGCTTGTATACCCGAATCTGCTTTGTTAAGTCGCTTAGAAGGGGAAGAATTTGCTATTTTCTTGGATAATATCAGTGATGTGCAGGAAGCGATCGCGATAGTTGAAACAATTCAGGACAAGTTAACTAGACCTTTTGTAATTAAACACCAAAAAATTCTCATTAATGTCAATATTGGCATTGTGATCGGCAATAAAGATTATCAAGATACAGATCGTCTATTTAATGACGCTGATATTGCTATGCAAAAGGCACAAGAATTAGGAGGCGATCGCTATCAAGTCTTTCAGCCAGAAATGTATATTCAACTCCAGCAAGATATGGAGTTAGCGAAACAGGAAATAGCACTCAAACAAGCAATTAAAAATCAGGAATTCGTTAATTATTATCTACCAATTATCTCTTTAAAAACCCAGCAGCTAGTAGAATTAGAGGCTCTAGTTCGTTGGCATCACCCTCAAAAAGGCATAATTCTCCCCCAAAACTTTATTGACATAGCTGAAAATATGGGATTGATGAATGCCATTGGGAATTTAGTTTTAAAACAAGCCTGTCACGATATTAAATATTGGCAACACAATTATCAAGAGCAAAAAAATTTAGGAATTTGTATAAATTTATCGGCTAAACAGCTTTTTAATCCCAGTTTAATTAGCAAAGTAGATCTGATTCTTAGAAAAACCAAACTTCAAGGACATCATATTAAATTTGATTTGGCGGAAACCTTAACTCTTGAGCATCCCACAAATGCTCTCCAAATCTTACAAGAGTTAAAAAAGCGTCGAGTCAGACTTTGTTTAGACAATTTTGGGGTTGGTTATTCTTCTCTCACCTGTCTACATCGCTTTCCTTTTGATGAATTAAAAATAGACCGTTCTTTAATTGCTCATATTGGTCAAGAAAAACTTAATTTGCAGCAAGAAACCGCTACTACTCTCCTTCTCCAGCAAATAATCACCATTGCTCACCAAATGAACATAATAGTAACCGCTACAGGCATAGAAAATAACTATCAGCTAAATTTACTCAAAGAGTTAGGCTGCGATCGCGGACAAGGATATATAATTTCCAAGTTACTCGATAAAAATGCCGTCGAAAACTTTCTCTTGTGGTCTACAAATAATCTGGTTTGATTACTAATTACTGATTACTGATTACTGATTACTGATTACTGATTACTGATTACTGATTA
>CAYMWC010000356.1:0-4627 GCA_964393695.1 uncultured Pleurocapsa sp. | reverse complement strand
CTTGGGGACTTGGGGGAATTTTGTTAAACGTATCTCCCCGTCACCTCGTCACCTCCTCTCCCCTTATTCTTTACTTCCTACTTAACCTAAATGTTTAATTAATTTTGCATAGATACTTATTGGACTATACGGTATAGTTTTTTAGTTATATTTTTATACTATACGGTATAGTTGAAAGAAGACCAAATTATTCAAAAAACTTTATCGTCGAGATGCCCAAAACCAATTCCAAATCTAGGGTTTTAGAAATCAACCCCAAGCGCGAACAAATTTTACAAGGAGCAATGAAAGTTTTTCTCCAACACGGTTATGCAGGGGCGAGCATGGATCGAGTAGCGGAGGTGGCGAGAGTTTCTAAAAATACTATTTATAATCATTTTCAAGATAAAGAAGGTTTATTTACGGCTCTAATCGAACAGATTACGACTAATCGCTTCCAAATCGTATTTGGTTCAGTTCCCCTACAAGGAGAACCGGCGGTAGTTTTGCGTCAAATTGCCGAGAAACTGCTGTCTGTAATTTTGCCAGATCGCGAATATATATCTTTTTTACGGCTTTTAATTGCTGAATCAGAACGTTTTCCTCAACTAGCCCAATTGTTTATCAATCATTTACCGAAAAAAGTTTTGTTAATTCTGGGTGAATATTTTCGCTCTCATCCAGAATTAAATTTACCCAATCCTGAAGCAACGGCGCGGATTTTTATGAGTTCGCTAATGGGATATGTCTTAACTCAAGAGATTTTACAGGGTAAAGAAATTATTCCCTTATCCCAAGAAGATTTAATCGCCAGTTTAATTGTTTTAATTTCGGATCGAAATCATGAACAGGATTCTAGCTCAATGCCTTAAAGAACTAAATCAATTTAGACGCGATCGCTTGACAGTAGCTTTGGCTTTAATTTTGCCTTTAGGAATGTTGCTGATCTATGGCTATGCGATTCGTTTGGAGACGAAAAATATTCCCTTAAGCATCCAAGATTTTGATAATAGCTTTCTCAGTCGCAACTATGTCGAAAGACTGTATGCTACCAATCAATTTGTTCCTGCACCGACAATAATTTCTGCACCGACAGCAGCAATTGATCGCGGAGTTGCCAAGGCAGTCTTGGTTATCCCTCCAAATTTTTCCCGTCAGATTAAATCGAACAAATCCATTGACGTACAGGTGTTGGTAGATGGAACCGATGTCAATAACGCTAGAGTGATTCAAAATAGCATTCGCGCTACAACCAACTTTTTTTTAGAGAGTGATAATTTTCAATCTAGCACTCAGTCACCCGTACACCTCCGTAAAACGAAGGTGCCTGCGGGTGACCGTTGGTCAATAACCACCAGAACTCGTCTATGGTTTAATCCAGGGAGAAAAGAATCTTTATATATTGTGCCAGGAATTTATGGAGTGATTTTTTGGGTATTTCCTTCGATGCTAACGGCGATCGCGATGGTACGAGAAAAGGAACAAGGTACAATTATCCAAGTTTATGCTTCCGATCTTAGTGCCAGCGAATGGTTGTTAGGTAAAGGGTTAGCATATTTATTAGTAGCCCTAGCAGAAACTTTAGTAGTTATGGTTGTTAGTGTAGTTTTATTCCAACTGCGCTTACAAGTCGAACCAATTCCCTTAATTGTTGGCACTCTTACTTTTTTAGCTGCCAGTGTTTCCTTTGGATTATTAGTAGGTACTCGTGCTAGCAATCAAACTGCTGCGGTTCAAGGAACTGCGATCGCTGGTTTTTTAACCGCCTTTTTGCTTTCTGGTTTTATCTATCGGCTCGAAAATATTCCTTTTCCCCTATCTCTAATTTCTAATATTATCCCTGCCCGTTACTATATCGTCGTTACTCGCGATGCTTTTGTGCGTGGTACAGGTTGGGCTGGAGTTTGGTACGTACCTTTAATTGTAGGCTTAATTGGATTCTTAATCTTTATGGCAGCAACTCGTAATCTCAAACGAATGCAACTTCCCGATTAACTAAATTTAAAACCACTAGATCAAGAAAAAGCGATCGCCACTTAACAATTAATCTTGATCATTTTCTTTAGCCAAAGAGCAACGTCGAGGTTTTTCTTATAACCCACATTCATCAGCATAACAATGAAAATTTTTCTTCGCCTCTTAGAAAGTCGTTTTTGGGCTTTAATGCTCAAAGAAATTCGCCAAATTTTTAGCAGTAAAGAGTTGATTTTTCTCTTAATTTTTCCTCCTACTATTCAGTTATTAATTTTTGGTTCGGCTCTTAGCCCCGATGTCGATCACTTAAAATTAGGATTGTTAGATTATGCTAATAGTCAAGAAAGCCAGGAATTAGTCGCTGCTTTCACCGAAAATCGCCTTTTTCAAGTTAAATCTGCACCCTCTACTCCAGAGATTTTAAATAACCAAGTTCGTACTGGAGATATTGATGTTGGCTTGGTAATTCCACTGAAATTCAACCAGGATTTGGCTTCTGAGACAACGGCTGAAGTTCAAGTAATTATCGATGGTGTCGATGCCAATACGGCTGGGATCGCCCAAGGATATATTAATCAAATTGTCCAACAACATAGTCAAAAGCTTCGTTGTCAAAAAGTTAATTGCCCTCCTCCGCTTGTGCAACCACAAGTAAGATTTCTCTATAATCCTGGTTTGATTAGTAGTTGGTTTTTTGTGCCTGGAGTAATTGGGATTGTTTTAACCTTAACAGGCTCTTTAATGTCTTCGGTAACTTTAATCCGTGAAAAAGACGTTGGCACTCTTGAACAACTGTTGATGACTCCCGCAGCCGAATGGGAAATTTTACTGGCGAAAATTGCACCTTTATTTATTTTGTTAATGGGAGATGTACTGTTAGCTTCTGGTCTAGCTCGTTTAGTTTTTAATCTACCCTTTCGTGGTAATTTCGGCTTATTTTTACTATTATCAGGACTTTATCTATTTGTTTGTATTGGTCTTGGTATCTTACTTGCCACCTTATCTCGTACCCAACAACAGGTTATTTTAACTTCTTTCTTTTTTAATGTACCGATTATTCAGCTTTCAGGCGCGATCGCACCAATTGAAAGTATGCCTGACATATTTCGCTTTCTATCTTTTTTCGATCCCCTACGTCATTATGTGGCAATTAATCGCAGTCTGATTCTTAAAGGGGTTGGTTTAGGAGAGATTTGGCAGGATGTGATTTCTCTTTTAATCTTTGCAGCCTTGTTATTAACTATTAGCATCAAGCGTTTTCGCTCTCAGCTTAATTAAATGTTTAAAAATTTTAATAATTTAATTGCTACTTTACGAATTAAAGCTGTGAAATTACTAAGCTATATAGATCGTATCTCTTTATCTAAAAGAGGATTTTGCAGTAAAATACCTGAATTTCTCTTGATTGTAACTTAGATAACTATCTTTATTTTGAAATATGTATTATATTGAATTCAAACCTACAAAATGAACACTTAAATAGGCTTTTATCCTATGTTTAAAAAATCTTTTTTTAGTGCTTGAGGTTAGTTTGTTGTGGAAGTATCTCACTTATGTAACTGAGTAATTGTATGATTGTACTCATTCCCGAAAGGGAGTTTTTTCCTAGGTTTTTTAGCACTTAAGAAAATACAAGAATCAGAAGAGTGAAAAAGTGGAATGCTTCGAGTTTATCGTTTGTAAGAACACACGCAGATTTAAGTTAATCAGTCTAAAATCAGTGCGGGAACACCGACTTTAGACCTAGCTCATCGAATGTAAACCTTATACTAAAGTACATCCGAGGTTATGTGTATTATGGCACAGTTTGTGATTTTCAACTCAACATCAAAGAATTTTGATTTTTTTCATAAATTTAATTTATCTTTAAGTATTGCTAGTTCATTTCTGCACTGCAAATCAATCCCAAAACAAGATCTTCAATTCTAGAGATTAAAACCTCAAATTTAATTCGTTAGGTCGTCTAAGAAATCTAATTCATTACCTCTAAGCCTCCTAAATTCCCCAACCCTTCTTTATCTCTCCTGCAAGGGGAGACGGGAAGACATCGATCATTTCTAAATTCTAGAACTTTTATAGAGACGAGGATTGCTCGATGTTTTGGTAATAATAATAACTAAAATCAAGAAATGGCTGTAATTCTCTCACCGTAAGAATCTCTCTCGGAAAGTGACAAAAGAGGGATATAGCAATACGCGAGAACGTTAGGACGTTTTTTTGCTACTTGCTGGGCGCAAGCCTTGCGCCCCTACTGCTACTTGCTACTAATGAGCCAATCACTCCCATCATCCCAACCTAATCTTGTACGGCTATATATGCTCGTCAAGACATGGCGAAGCCTCCTTTGACCGTTGGTCAAGTTATCAATCGTAGAAATTAAAACAATGACTACTTATTGCAATTATGCCTTTGAAACACAATACCAGTATTCTAATCTGATAGATTTACTGCAATATAGAGCGAAAAATCAGTCAGAAGAAGTAGCTTATCGGTTTATTCGCCAAGGAACAAGCGAGATAGATCGAATAACCTATCAAGAACTAGATCGACAGGCGCGAGCGATCGCAACGTTACTTCAGACTACAAGTATTTTAGGAGAACGAGCTTTATTGCTATATTCTCCAGGTCTAGAATTTATCACGGCTTTTTTTGGTTGTTTATATGCAGGAGTAAT
>CAYMWC010000355.1:0-4639 GCA_964393695.1 uncultured Pleurocapsa sp. | reverse complement strand
AATCATTGCTCGACGCTTGATGATATTATGATTACCATACAGTTTAGTGCTATGTAATGTCAAGCAGTTTTAACAAAGGGTTTAGGTCAGTATATAAGCTTACCGCTCAGATTGTTCTAGTCACCAAATATCGCAAGAAAGCAATCAACCAAGAAAGGTTAACTAGGCTAAAAGAAATATTTGAGCAAACACTTGTGAAATGGGATTGCTCTCTAGTTGATTTCAACGCGGAAAGCGACCACTGCCACTTGATCGTAGAGTTCAAACCAGATATTGAGTTATCAAAACTGATTGCCAACTTGAAAACTGTAAGCTCAAGATTGATTCGTAAGGAATATCCCGAAGTAAGCAAACAGTATTTTTATGGCAAACCTTACTTTTGGACTGGTGCATACTTTGTTGCCTCCTGCGGTGGTGTTACCGTTGAACAGCTTAAAGCTTACGTCGAAAAGCGCACCCCCGACGGCGAGGTTTCCTCGCCATGTCGCGGGAGCAAGAAACAATCTAGCCCTAAGAATTAAGGATGCTTCGCAGTTTTGTTTGCTGGTTTTGATTCATCTCACCGTTAACCTCCTGTCGTCGGTTTAACGGGAGTCCTCTCAAAACGTTTAAGATAGATAGCTTTTGCAATTAACCGATCATACTCGATATTCCGGTGCAGCGTGGTTGTTATGTAGCCGACCACGGGATCCATCTAAAAACGACTCCAGAATGATAATGCCGGAGCATCAAAGTGATCGGATGCGGCATTAAAAACTGCTTCCGTCCTCGCGATTATCTCTTCTTTACCGATCATTGATGGCCTCTGTCCCTTGTACTGGATAGTTCAATTATGCTTCAAAGCATAGACGAAATACTAACAATCCACATCACCTCTTCGTTGCTGCATGGTCTTCTAAATAGTTGTCCTTGCCAATGATTTAGGCGGCATAACTATTTATTATACTGACGTTTTCTGGATATCCACCCTATACGGGATGTTATCCAGAAAGTTTCGGGATATTCACCGTATATGGGATGTTATCTGGAATTGTTCCGTATATTATCCTTTATTGGTACGTTATCCAGAATTATTCTAGATATCATACTTCGATCTAGGCTGTACCACTTTAACCTCGATCGCTCCAACTGCATACTGTTCCTTCAAATACGCGATCGCATTCCCCAACCCACAATAATTCAACTTCAAACTACTCCCCACCACCTCAGCCGTAACCATTTGATTAGGCTCAACCACTATCTTTACATCACTAGCGAAAATCTACCGTCAGTTCACCATTAAGAAATATGTCAGCATCGGGATAAGCACTTTGTAACTCTTCCAGTTGGGCGATCGCTTCTTCATCATCAAAACTAATACTTTTAATTTCGAGAACGATTGTCAACTCCCTTACAAATAGAGCAGTATTTAACCCTAGCTATCCTTAAAGAACGACAAGAACGAGAATTTAATCAATTCAAAAAGCAACAGCACGACATCGCTCAACGCAGTAAAGAGGAGTCAACTAAAGAAATTTATAAGTCAGAATGTAGAGAATATTTTAAGACAGTTTCTGAGGAAGAATTAGAATTAATTGAAAAGGAAATTTCAAGAAATGCTCCACCAAATATTGTAGTTTACTTCACTCAAAAAAAAGAAACTAGGGCTGGCAAAAGCATGAGAAACCATGCTTTTTTTCGGTGGTGGTTAGAAAATATAAAAAAAATTGATTGTGACGAGATAGAGAATATTCTTTAATCGATTTTTCGGGTCAAAAGTTGAACAAAAAGATCCATTAATCTTTAAGAATTTATTTTTCTTGTTAGTAATTTGTACAAAGTTAGCTATGCAGGAAGAGAGAGAAGCTAATTTGCGCTACTTCTCTACGGGCAGAACCAGGAACAGCAGGATAAAGTGACCAAGGGAACACGACTGGTTACGCCCAAAGCGTTTAATCGCATCATAAAAGGAGATGGAGTCTGGATTCCCACTACGTTAAAAGCTCCTTGGTATCACAGATTAATGCCAGGAACATCTTCTACCATGATTTCGCTTAGGATTCGTCAAAGCGATGAAACAGTCCATATGTTAATTGCGGGTGATTCAGGAACGGGAAAATCAGCCCTTCAACATACTTTGCTCTTACAGCTTGCAGAACGACTGAGCGATCGCTGTGCTATTTACGACCCCTCCCAAGAATTTTGGGAGCAGCATGGAAATATCCAAAGAGGAGATTTGTTACTACATCCACTTGAAGCTGAATGTCCCTATTGGGACATTATAAGTGAAATTAGAAATCCTCTCGATGCTGCTGCTTTAGCTAAAAGCTTTATTCCCGATACCGTAGAAGGTAAAATTGATTTCTGGGACTTTGCCCCCCGTCAACTTTTAACGCAGCTTTTTCTAGAGCTAAAAAAGCACAACAAGGGCACTGAAATGCTCATTAAGTGGCTGGCAGATCCAGAACTTATCTTCGATCTAGTTGCAGGTACTGAAGTAGAGGTGTTAATCGATAAGAATGCCCATGGGCAAAGAGCAGGGGTACTTGCTTCCTTGAGTCGAATATCTGATTCTCTTAAGTTACTGCCTGGTGATGATGGTCGCCCAAGGTTTTCATTCACTGAATGGTGTAAGAATCAAAACTCTTACCTTTTTATTGCCAGCAAGGGAGTAGGGCAGCGAGAGGGGCTTAGACCTCTTATCTCAGCGTGGTTGGACACTTTATTTTCTCGTTCGATGGAACAAAAAAATGGAATTCCTACCTGGTGTTTTGTTGATGAATTACCTACACTACAGCGATTGCCATCGCTCAAAACAGCCCTGCATGAGGGGAGAAAATATAATTTACGGTTTGTCTTAGGCTTTCAAGGTCGGGCTCAAATTGAGCAACTTTACGGCAGAGACGCTGAAACCTTGATGTCTGCACCATCAACCAGGATATTTTTAAGAAGTAACGAATATGCTGCTGCTGAATGGGCAGCAAAAAATATCGGAATGCCAGAGCGGGAACGAGAAATAGAGTCTTTTACCTCACCTTTTAGCCTTACAGGTAGTGGCAAGGATTCAGTCAGCGTCAGAACAGATAAACGAACTGATTATTTAGTCTACCCCAACGAGATTCAGAACTTACCGAAACTTTCAGGCTATCTTCGCTATGACAAGTATGCAGTGCCTATTCAATTTGACTATCCGAAACTAAAATCTTAAAAGTTTTTTGCTATGAAAGACTTCCAACAAAGTGCCATTAGAGCAATTGGTAACTATAGAGGTGCAGGGTCACTGCTTTACTTGTTCTTTGTCACGGTGTTTAGCTAATCTGGCAGAAGCCCAGCACCATACCGACAGGTTGGTGTCTGGATGAATGCCAGATTAGCTAAAAGGTGTGATGGCTCAAGCACTTACTCTTAAAGAACGAGATGATTTGAGGTTTGTTGTGCCTCTGTTGTGTTTCGCTAATGGCACAGTTGAATATGTAGACGGGGTGAGAAATCCTCGTTCTGTTACTGTAGTAAGCGCAGGGGAATTAGTTCAGACCCTTTTAGTGTTAGAGGGGGAGAAAGGAAAGAAAGCATAAACTGAATTCTTTCCTTTCTAGTAGCTAATAAAAACCTAATGCAATAATTTACGCAGCGTGTTGAAAACTAACAATAATCGGTGCTACTTTCTTTGGATTGTCTTCAAGAGCTTTTTTGATTTGAGCAACTAACCATTTCTTGGGCTGATCTTTACCGCCAACCTTCTGTCTAATATTTAACGCCTTGGCAATCTTACGGGCTGTTCTAAGGGTTATTGTATCAACCTCAATGTCTTTTAAATTAGTAGGTGCTATTGGACTTTCTAACCTTTTAGTCACTGCTGTTGTTACTTTATCTGACTCCCATAAAACATCATGTAATTGTCGTTCGATGGGTGTGATGGTAGTAACCTGACCTTTTTCGTTGCGGAGTACAATGTCACCGTCTTGATTCATATTCCATGCCGTATCCTCTGCCGTACTCGCTTCTTCACTGGGCTCTAAAATCAGCCAGTAAAGAAATCCGTAGAAAATTACAAACAAAAACAAACCAAACATCATATCTTCCATGATCTTAAAAAACCTCGTAGTGAATGTATCGGTGTAGGTGCGTATCAAGAAAAGGGTTACAACGTGACGAAACCCTTGGAAACTAATACAAAAAAGCGATCGCTATTAATGATTCCAAAAAACATGAACCATACCGTCACTAGTTGCGTCTATCCATTCACCCCTTAAAATTCCTGAGTTATAAGCAGCTAAATCGGCTACGTAAATCTCTGGGAAAGAGGAATTATTAATAGTCATACCTGTAAAAACCTAATAACAGTTAATGGTGTTATGGGTTTTTTACAGATTTATTTGATATACCAAGAGAATTAACTCCTCTTCTGCTAAAACAAGTTAGTCAGAAGGAATAATCAATCCTGCAATTGTCAATTGATAAAAACTAACAGGGGTAAATGTATTTTTAAAGCTTGCCATTCTTCTTTCAAGAGTTCTCCAATTAGGAGAAGATAACCACTCTTTAAAACAACTGAATACGGGACGAAAAGCAGCAGACTCGTGATATTGATAAGGATCAAATAACTCTAGCTGAACACCGTCGTATTGTGAAAGAAAGCTGACAAGCGTTGATGCTAATT
>CAYMWC010000354.1:0-4690 GCA_964393695.1 uncultured Pleurocapsa sp. | reverse complement strand
TCCCATTCCGTAGCTAGAGGATCTTGAAAATTAAGCGGAGAATTTGTAGTGTTATTATTGGGTTTCGTATCCGCTGGTGCTGACGATTGGAAACTTAGAGCAATCGCCCAAGGCAAAATCAAACCAATCGCGATCGTCAAACATTCAAAATAATTATGATTTCGATTACTCATTCATTCCACTTCCTGGTTCTAGGGCGCAAGCCTTGCGCCCCTACTGCCTTCATCCCTCATCCCTTGTTGACGAGAGCAATACCAAACTAACAGACAAAATAAACTAATTCCCACTAAATATTTGATGGGGCTAGGGACTAGAGGATTAGGAGAGAAGAAGCCTTCAATTGTACCTGCGACAATCAACATCGGGATGATTCCGAATAACAGCTTGGCTGCCTTGATACCGTTAAATTTTAGAGCATCAAGACGACGATATCGACCAGGAAAAATTATTGCTTTACCGATTAATAATCCTGCACCGCCAGCCAGAAAAATCGCAGGTAGTTCTAAAGAACCATGAGGAAACACAAACGCCCAAAAAGGATAAGCGAGATTATTTTTACCCACCAGAGTCGCCACTGCACCGATGGATAAACCATTAAATGCCATGATGAAAAGCGTGTAAATTCCTGCCGTAATTCCCCCAGCGATCGCAGCAAAAGAAACCGAAAGATTATTCATGGTAATACTACTAGAGGCTAGAGGTTCAACCCCCACAATTGACCCCATCCATAGTTCGCCGTCTTCCTGTACGGTTTTAATTAGATGCTCAGGTACACTAACAGCCAAAAATACAGGATCGCGCCAAGCATACCACCAAGCAATTATCGCAGCTAAGAAAAAAACACCAGTGGCGATCGCAATATATTTCCAAGTTAACTGCACTGTTTGAGGAAATCCCCAAAGATAAAATTCTTTAACCTGTTGCCATTCTTGACGTTGTGACCCCTGATAGATTTGGTTATAACCACGAGAAGTTAATTTTTGTAAGTCTTGGATCAAAATATGACCGACTTGATTGGTACGCGCCCTAGCTAAATCTGCTGATACTGAACGGTATAGACTCGCTAAATCTTTGATCGACCCTGCTGATAAAGTTTTGATCCCGTTTTTTTCCGCTTGCTGTAATAAACTATCTAAGCGTTTCCAGTTAGTCTCTCTTCTGGCAATCCAACGTTGAACATTCATCTTGATTTTAATTGACTGCGATTGGATAGTCGGGGGTAGGGTTAAGTGGACAACTAAAGACATAATTACCAGGAGTGAGATTAACTTCGTAGTCTTTAGTAGTGCCTTGAGTTAAGCCTCCACCACTTATTTTGGGTAAACTTACTTTTTTAATTCCTGTTCCCCGCAGATAAAAACCTAGTTCATAGGGGACGTTAGAATTAGTGATGCGAAAAATATACTTACCAGGTTTCAAGGTTAAAGGTTTAAAACCAGGCTTCCTATTAGCTTCAGTCTCAGAGTTGATTTTTTTACAATCTGCTGCACTTTTAGGTTGATATTGATAGTTTTGAGATTCAACTTCCAAAAACTGACACCCCACTTGGGTTAAATCAATTACCTTAGCTGGAGTAGATGCTGCTTGGGGAGAGGTGGTCAACGACTGATTACTAGTAGAACAAGCATTTAAGGCAAAAAGCAACATACCACAATTGATAAAATTTACGTATTTCATCGGATTAATAAAGCGGAGTATAGTTACCTTGTCAAGTTTAACCTTCAATAAGCTAGTCAACATCAAAATAAAAAAACTTAGGATAGACCTATAATCTGTGGTGTTTCCTAAGTTTTGCATTGATTTGTAATTGAGATTTGTAATTTAATTGTTTCTAATCATTAATTATTTACCAATCTGATCATTAAATTATTTACCAGCACAAGAAATTATTTACCAGCACAAGGCTCAGTAGTACCAGCACAGGGGGCAACTTCAGTAGACTCGCCACCACCTTCGGTTTCTCCAGCGCAGGGTTGAGCACAAGAAGTTACTAGCCCTAAACTCAAAACTGAGGCTGCAAATAAAGTTCCAAGATATTTAACTTTCATAATTTTCTCCTGTCGCAAATTTAAATTAAGAGTATTTTAGCCAAGAAAGCTAAAGTTGTTCATAGTTCAGGAATAATCTAACCAAACAGTTGAGAATTTTTTGATAAGGTTTTCCGTATAGTAACAAACTTAAGCAAAACTTTATGAATTTCTCGTTATTTTGATACATATGTGGCTGATTTTGATTTAAGTATTTCTTTCTTTAAATTCTTGTGGCTCTTTGCCATGATGAACAGGAAGCATTGTAACAAATAAAACTTATGGAACTAATTCAACAACTAACTCAAAACTTAGGTGTAGATGAAACTCAAGCTAAGGGTGGTGCTGGGCTTATTTTTAAAATGGCTCAGGAAAAACTAGGATCTGGGGAATTTGCTCAACTTGCTGGTGCTATACCTGCTATCAATAACTTGATTGGGGAAGCTCCTGCTCCTGGTGGCGGTTTGGCTGGTGCAATTGGTGGTTTGGCTGGTGCTATGGGAGGCGGCGGCCAATTGGCTAATTTAGCGGCTTTAGCTGGTGGTTTTGGGCAACTTGGCTTAAATCCAACTATGGCTAGCGAATTTATCCCAATTATTTTGTCCTTTGTCCAAAATCAAGGCGGAGAGCAAGTAAAAAATATTTTGGCGGGAGTTTTAAAGTAGTAATCTGTCAAAAATTAATTGACAAAGCACTAGAAGTATCTTTTCAAGCACTATTGTGTAGTCTTCTCAACTTGCCTGAGACGTTCTTCGGAGCGTCTTTTTTGTTTACAATGAAATTAAATATGAAGAAATATTAATTTTAAAACTTTATGGCGATCACAAAGTGTACCCGTAGGGTAATCACGAAGTTTACCCGCAGGGTAATCGCTAATTCATTTAAGCAGCGATTATCCACTAATCAATCAGAAAAACCGCGAGTAATAGTGATTGGTGCTGGTATAGGGGGTTTAACTGCGGGGGCATTATTAGCTAAACGTGGTTATCAAGTGACTATTTTTGATCAGGCGATCGCACCAGGGGGATGTGCTTCTACTTTTAAGCGTCGAGGATTTACTTTTGATGTGGGAGCTACCCAAGTGGCAGGATTAGAGCCTGGAGGGATACACCACCGTATTTTTCAAGAATTGGATATTGAGCCACCAACCGCTACTAATTGCGATCCTGCCTGTGCAGTTTTTTTACCAGGAGAAACTCAACCAATTAATGTTTGGCGCGATCGCCAAAAATGGCAAGCAGAAAGACAAAGACAGTTTCCTGGGAGTGAACCTTTTTGGCAGTTGTTACAGCGTTTATTTCAGGTAAGCTGGCGATTTCAGGGACGAGATCCTGTTTTACCTCCCCGTAATCTCTGGGATTTAGGGCAATTAATTTCGGCAGTTAGACCAGATACTTTAATTACTCTGCCGTTTACTTTTATGACTGTTACTGATGCTCTAAAACTCTACGGTTTGCATGGCGATTACCGACTAAAAACTTTTCTGGATCTACAGCTTAAACTTTATTCTCAAGTAGGCGCAGACGAAACCGCCCTGTTATATGCAGCGACAGCCTTAGCAGTGTCTCAAGCTCCTCAAGGACTATTCCATCTACAGGGAAGTATGCAGGTATTGAGCGATCGCCTGGTAGCAGGATTAGAGAAATATGGCGGTCAACTCTTGATGGGTCATAGTGTGGAAGAAATTCATACGGCAGCAGGTAAGGCTATGGGAGTAACTGTTCGTAATCAAAAAACTGGTGAAGTTTGGACAGAATCAGCAGATGAGGTGGTGGCAAATGTTACTGCCCAAAATTTAGTTAAACTCACTGAAGAGCAAGCCTTAAATAATTATCAACGTCGAGTCGATAAACTGCCCTCCCCATCAGGCGCATTTGTCATCTATTTAGGCGTAAAACGAGAGGCAATTCCCCTAAATTGTCCACCTCATCTACAATTTCTCTATGACCAAGATGAAGTGATTGGCGAAAATAACTCCTTGTTTGTTTCTGTGAGTAAGCCAGGAGATGGACGTGCGCCAGCAGGACAAGCAACAATTATTGCTTCTTCTTTTACTGATACTAGTTTGTGGTGGCAGGAAGATAAACAAGACTATGAGCAGATTAAACAACAATATACAGAAGAAGCGATCGCCCGTTTAAGTTCATATTTCAATCTTATACCTGAAAACCTTATTCACACTGAAGCTGCAACTCCCCGTACTTTTGCTCGCTATACTGCTAGGGATCAAGGCATTGTAGGCGGATTAGGACAACGGCTGACTACTTTTGGCCCTTTTGGTTTTGCTAACCGCACCCCCATTAAACATCTTTGGTTAGTGGGAGATTCCACTCATCCAGGGGAAGGTACAGCAGGGGTTAGTTATTCGGCTTTAACTGTTACTCGGCAGATTGATAATCAGTAAACTGTTAACTCATGGGTCATGGGTAATTATGCCTTTTCCCTAAAGATACAGATTTAGTATTTATAACCAAATTTTGGTTATAATATTAGATATCAAAGTAAGATTACAAATAAATATGGAACGCGAAGCAGTCACTATTCGGTTTCCTATGACTCTGCTAAAACAAGCAAAACAGCTAAAAGATGGCGGAGAATCATTTAATGAGCTAGTGATTGAGGCAGTAGAACGAGAAGTCAAACGTAGAAAGGCTGTTACTGCC
>CAYMWC010000353.1:0-4742 GCA_964393695.1 uncultured Pleurocapsa sp. | reverse complement strand
CGCGGTAAAACCAAGCTAGAGGAAAAGCAGCTAAACATTGAATTATAAATAAAGCGATGGAAATTGACCAATTGAGCCAATAAGCAGACTGTGCTAGATGTTGAATATTTGCGCCTGGAGCTTGTATTAAACGAGTACCAATACCATTGCGAGTAAACACACGCACAATATCATTTACAGTTAAAACAATCGCCACTAGGCCATAATCATGGGAGGTGAGAAACCGCGCTAAGACAATAGTTGTCAGCAACCGCGTTATCCGAATTACCGCCCCCGATAGTCCCAACCAACCCAAATTACGGGCAAAAGGACTATCGGCTTTTTTTAGTCGCTGGCTAAATTTGCTCCAGATTGCTTTCACGCTGTTACTTCTCCTAAAAATAGTGACCAACTATGCAGAAATTCATCCCAAGCATTAACTACCAATGCCCTTCCTGCTTCTCCCCAGGCAGTTAAATCTTGTTTGGGTAAAGATGCGATCGCTTTGCTTAATTGTTCTATATTGTTAGCAGGTACTAATACGCCACAATCTTTTACTTGTTCTCTTAAACCATCTACATCAAACGCAACTACGGGTTTACCCGCTGCTTTAGCTTCTAAACAAACCAATCCCCAAGGCTCCCAACGGGAAGGAATCACGATAACATCACAGTCAGCTAAAAAAGCTGGGACATCTTCAATTGCACCCAGTAACTTAACGTGAGGTAAATCTTTAGCTAAATCTTGAATTAATTGCTCATCTTGTCCGTAACCGCCTAAATATAGTTGGAATTTTTCGGGCGGTAAAGAGGCAAAAGCTGGTAACAACAGATCGAAACCTTTTTGGGGAGCAAAACGACCATAAGCGCCAATTTTCAAAGGAATGCTTGAATTTTTGGGAGAGATTGTTAAGAGTGCGTCAACGGGAGAGGCAGAACAAATCGTCCTAATTTTGCCAGGGCTAACCAACTTATGAGTTAATATCCAGTCTCGTTGGGCGGAGGAAACACTTACTACACCATCAGCTAAAGCGTATGCCAAGCGTAACATGAAACGAAAGCGACATTTAGATGCAACTTGATGTTGTTCAAATCCCTGGGAATAATGATGGTCGTAAATGTAAAGTTTACTGTGTTGTTTCAGTAACCATAAATCTAAAAGATATTTCCAAGCGCAAGGATAGTGAAAAATAATTACATCAGGAATAAAATGTTTTAACTTGGCTTTGGCTTCTTCAAGGCGTAATACTTCAAAATTAAATTGGGTTGCTAGTGACGAACTAATTAATTGTTGAACTAGACGATTAGAGCCTCCTGCTCGTTTATCGCCAATTAAATGCCAAACTGTGGGTTTCATAATGCACTCCCTGCCAACCAAGCTGAAAGATCGCGCTGAATTAAATCCTGACACTGTAAAATGTCTGCACGATATAAATCGAGTAATTGCTGTCTGACTTCTGGTGAGATTTGCGGGCTATTAAGGTTTTGATGTTGAATTTTTTGGCGAATTTTGGCAGGAAATAGGGGTTTGAGGAGAGTTTTAAGGGGATTGGGTTTAGTTAGGATTTGATGGAGTAATTTATTTTTGGGCATTCCCGACTTATTGGGACGTAAAGCCATATCGGGAATAAAAGTATCGTCAACTTCCAGCCAACGAAAAATGTCTTGTAAGGTTGCGATCGCGTTTTCTTTTAAATCTTCGTATAAATAAACTTTAATTTGATTAGAGGCAAATAGTTGATAGTAATGTTTTAATTGTTTGCCATAAAAACCAATTTGAATATAATGCCAAAACCATTCCCAGTTATTAACAATTCTGGTAGCTTCAGCTTCTAATGCTAAAGCAAAATCTCGATGAGTTTCGCGATCGTCCCTGACAATATGCAGAAAATTAGCATAAGCTCGCTCTACAGGATTACGCAGAATCACAATTAAACGAGTATCAGGAATATATTGTTTAATTCTGGCTGCTGCTTGGGGAAAATAAAGATAAGCAGGACAAGCTTCGCCGATCGCTAATTCCTGAGTAACCTGCTCAAATTCGGCTTGATAAGTATTCAAATCAGTAATTGAAAAATCTTTTAAAGCTTCATCTCCAGGCCCTTGAAAATTAATTTCTTGACCTTCAAAAGCAAAAAAATTAGTTTCTTTGGTCGGTGTCAGGTAAATTTGTGGGTGCTGTTGAAGATATTCATGCAAAGCGGTTGTACCTGCCTTGGCTGCACCAATAATCAAAAAATTGGGCATAGTCATTTCATTTATCATTTACCAAGAAACTATTTAATGTTCAATGTTTATATAGTTCCCAATTTTCTCTGGAAATGAATATTTGTAATCTAGTTTACATAATCTAAAAATAGAACAATGACATTAATATTGATAGCGATCGCAAAGAGGAATTAAATGTTGTTTTAAAAATTTCTCTTGTTCAAAATCAGCAAAATGTTGACGAATAAATGACCACTCGCCCGACCAATTCATAGTGTCTCTGCGCGAAACATGGTGTGATATTTCAGGATGACGAGCATAAAATACGGCATCAGTTAAATCGCGATATAAACCTTCAAAAAAATAGTCGTCACTGCGATCCCAATAGTAACCTTCATCCCATAATTCTTTGTCCCAAAATAGTTCATCATCATAGTAATAATGTCGCTGCCAATAATCATCGCGATTAGCTCTCATTTCACTTCTGATTCTTTCTCGACGCTCAAGACGATTTAAACTTTCTAGCTTTTCTCGTTCTCTTTCTCGTTCTGATAATAAATAGTAGTGATTAATATGAGGTCGTTGACAACTTTGATAGATGACTTTATTGACTACCCGTCTAATTTCTGTCCTTTCTCGGCGATAGAGAGTATGATGTATTCTAATTGGTTTATTACGCATTTCTGGACGCAATAATTTAAAAAAATAGTTTGTCCAGTAATCAACTTTTTCTAAATCTTCGGGTTCTTGATGGCAATCTATATAAGAGTCACAATATTCATGAGCTTCTAGTTTTTGTTGTAATAAAATAGATATTGATATAGTTGTATATAGACTTAATATTAATAATCGAGTAATTTTCATCCAGTTGTCCTTACTAATATCAATTTTTTATTTAAAAAAATAAAAGATAAATTTAGATCACGAGCATAACCTTGGAAATTACATTTTGATATGGGTAATTTTCACTAAAAATAAATAAATTTTGAGCTACTAAATCCGAACTTTCAATTTTTCCCCCAAACCCTAACCACTAACTAAGCTGTTAATCATTTAATTTTTTTATTTAATTACAATCACTTACTTCTGCGTAGACAGGCAATCTGACGTTGGCTTAACTTCGGAGTTATCCTCTGCCATTCTTCAGGGGAAAGTTGAAACTCACTTAACAATACCTTGGGAATTCTGGAAGTATAGCCAAAAGTAATGGAATAGCGGTTACGTTTAGCTGGTTTGGCTCGATGAAAAACATTGCAAGGATCGGTAATGATCACACTTCCTGCTTTAGCAGCACAAGTTTGCCAATTTTGAGCAGGGATAATTTCGGCGATCGCATCATCGGTAATAAATCCCGATGTATAATCTAAAGCATGAATAAGATGTTCGGTATAAGAGCGAGGTATATATTCATAAGGGCCTCCTGTAACTCCTACATTGTTAAGATAGATAATTACTTTTACCATCCGTTCATCATCAATATCCCGATGCCAGTGTCTAGCATCTGTGATAGGTGCATCAGCAGCATCCCGTCGCAAATCGACACCATGAAAAAGCAGAGGTAAGCCAATATAGTTTTCAATGATATTAAGCAGTCTTTCTCCCAAGCCCCACAGCAAAATTTCTGTATGCAAAAATTTACGCAACCTTGGAATTCCTTCCCGCCAATTGTTCAGATTGGAGAGGGTTTTGATGAGATAAAGCACTTTCAATTGTGGCTTTTACATCTTGAAGATTATATGGTTTGACAACATAACCTTTAGGATGAGTTTCTCTGGCTTGCTTTAAGGTAGAACGATCTGAATAAGAACTTAAATAAATAATTGGAATTTGATGATTTGCTTGAATTTTTTGACTTGTAGCAATACCATCAAGATTACCTTTTAAAACTATATCCATTAAGATCAAATCAGGCGGAGTTTCTGCTACTTTAGCTAGTGCTTTAATTCCCGAATCAACTATTCCTACTACTTCATAACCACAACGTTGCAATTTGCGTGCTAAGTCTTTAGCAAGAATCAGTTCATCTTCAACAATCAAAATATTAATTGGTTTCATTAGGGCTTTAAAAAGCTATATTAAGTGTTTAGTTCTTTGTTCCAATTTAACTTGATTTATTTACTAATTTATTCGGTTGTTTTTTCAAAACTATTGTCTGCTCTAAGCTTAAGCTTACTACAAGGTTAATTTCATTTCAGATGCTCAAATGAGTTGCTAGTACTGAACTTTTACCTGAAATTTAGTCAGTTACTGGCAATTTGATACTTAAATCTTGAGCGAGAAACTGCTTTTAGTAATATGGCTCAAGCAAAAAGAAAATCGCAGTTTAGTTTAATTAAATAGCTCTGCTTTTTCTAATACCAAATAGAAAAAAGAATGTGACTTAGCCAATTACCCCTATCAAAATATCATCTGTAGCTAACGTTTTTTGATTTGGTATCACAGCAAATTTTTAGCTGCCAATCCTAATCAAATGTGATCGCAACTTCGGCTTTTAAATACTTATTCTTTAGATAAATAAATAAACTAAAAGCCGAGCGCGATTTTAATTAAGCATCA
>CAYMWC010000352.1:0-4752 GCA_964393695.1 uncultured Pleurocapsa sp. | reverse complement strand
AAGCTGAGATGAACTACCAACTAGACAAGTGGCAACATTCAAGCTGGCAAAAAGACACACGTTTTTACCTACTAGAATTGTGCCAAGATTTATTTGGCAACTGGATTATTAAGCGTACCTGGGGTAGTGCCGTCAAACAAGATTTCGGTCGTTCTAACTCGACAATCTGTCCCGACTATCAAACAGGTCTACTGTGGTATGAAAAACAAGCGAACCGTCGTCGAAAACGAGGATATATTAGCAGTTGAATATTTCCAACTATTGCAGGACAGCCACTCCGACCATTAACAGAGGAAAGTGAAATGCAACGTCTGGCTCGTCTGACATTAATCTTCGCTATTTTATTTGCTGTTTTGATCATCGCTCCAGCTTTCTTGAGCGATCGCTTTACGTCCTACCTACTCATGAAAAGCGGAGATGTTCTAGACCTCTTAACACCTTTGGTTTTAATTCCTCTCTACTGGTTGTTGTTTCAAATTCACCCCCATCGTCCACCCAGTCCAAAGGAGATGCTAGTCTTTCTCATATTTGCTGTTTTGTGGGTTCAGGGTCAAGGGATGCACTTAGGGGAGCAACGCGAAAAAGTTGGTTTTCAATGAGGCGATCGCCAATTTTACATAGAAGCCAAGAAAAATTGCCGTTTGTTGATGTGGAGTAGCCAAAAATAGCAGACATAATCAAAAAAGACTGATATTAATAGCTTTTTTGACAGCAAAAAACTTCTTTTACATTCAAGTTAAGTAAAAGAAGAAGAAAATTTTAAATTGAGTTAACTGATTAAATAATATTAGCTTTAAGCTGGATAAATCCTAGCAGTTAAAATAGAAGCACTATAATTAGGGTTTGCTGAAAAAGTAAGCGAAAAAATTCACAAAAATCAGCTTGGTTAAAAGATAAGTTTTTCTGTTAATAAATATACCTAATTATCAGCTTTAATAATAGCATGAGGAAAAATAAAGCCTAATTTATAGATATTCAGAAATAGAGACAAAAAAAGACAGTTAACCTGCCTTAGCAGAGTGGAAAGATTGATAACTAAAAAGGTAATAGCAATGGAAGTTTCTGAGGTTTCGTGCCGGTTGGTCATGATACAATCAAGACTATATCTTCTCTTAGCTTGACCCTAAAGGGTTCGCCAGTTGCTTCAAGTCGGGGAACCCGCCCAACGCACTGGCTCACCAAATTTCCCCTCAATTCCATTGCGGAACCTTTCATCGTCTTGAGCTTGTTTTTTTGTTTCTTTACTAATATTTTTAGGTGGTCTTCCTAATGGCGAGCCACTAATTCTAATTCCTTTTTCTTTGCACCAAGCCCGATTGTCTTTGGTTCGATAAATTTTATCCTAAAGGATACACTTCGTTATCTACATGAACTGAGGATGGATAGTAGCCAGTGAAGTTTTTATAGGCTTCTACTTGTGTTTTAAAGTCCCCTGATTCATTAAAGTTATCCCAACTCAAATGGTCTAAAAATACATATTGGTCAAAGGTCAAAACAGCTTACTGACAGTTTGGCTCCAAATTCGACAGATTTTCCCACTTTTCCTCTGACAATAGGTCGGATATGCGGTTGGGTTATACTAACAATTCTATCGTCAATTCTGTTTGATTCATTCTCGTACATCCGTGTCGGTTGACGATAAACTTCTGCAACTACCAACAACATTTTATATTTGCGTGGATTTAGTCTACTTAACTCTGCTCCCAAGGTGGTAAGCTTTTCTATGTGGTCGAAATTTCTTTGAATATATTGTAATTGTTTGGCGATCGCCTCCCTCCTTTCTTTTCGAGTCGGACGACGCTTTTTGGCTACTTTTAAATAATCTTTTCTAGCTTTTTTTCGATAAGTTCTTGGCTTTCTATTTCCCTTTGTTTGACAAGTTTTATCAAGAGAATCTATGATTTTCTCTGTTTGCTTTCTTGCTGCATTTAATATTCCCAAGTCATTGGGATAACTTATATCTCCAGGCGCGCAAGTAGCATTCTTTTATTAACTTTCCTTGATTTTTTATTTCTTCTAGTTCCGAGTGTTCTTTTTTTTTACATTTTCTGATTCTTCATTTTTTTCTGGGAAATTTTTTACCATTTTTCGATTAATTTGATTGACCAAATTTGGGTCTATTCTTTCTCGAAAATAAACCATCATCGATGGGTCAAATGGCTCAGAATTGCTATAGTCTGATAGCCCTATAAAGTATTGTAAATAAGGGTTTTCTTTAATTTGTTCTACCGTTTCTCTATCGCTTATTCGTAGTTTTTCTTTAATAATTAACGCTCCCAATGCCATCCGAAACGGTTTGGCTATTGCACCCATTTTTTCTGAAAAATTTTGGGCGTATTCTGATTCAAAATCTGACCAAGGAATCAACTCTGCCATGATTACAAGGGGCTGTCTTCTGGGGTCTCCCCAGAAGCTTGTAAGCCCCGTCCAACGATTATCTGGGGACAACTTGAGCGCAACAGGTAATTCAAATTTTTCTGGGGTAAGCTCAGACTGGTTAGATTTACGGTACATTTGTTCTTGCGGATTAAAGTGCAAGGGTCTTTAACCAATTTTAGAGGTTTTTCGCCTCTTTCCCCTCACTTTTTTCCGAGCCTAAGATCCCTGTAACCTTTATTTGCTCGAAATTGTCAAGTTATTCAGCAAACCCTACATAAGAAATCGTTTCTTGATTTTGGAAATTTACCGCCGTAGTTTTTCCTGGAGTAATTTCGACAACAGTAGGTTGATTTTGAGCTTGAGCATCAATAACATTGATTTCAGCATGAGCAGGTGCTGCGATCAATGCCAATGCACCTGCAAAAGTTGTACAATAGCCCATGCCTAAATTTGATTTAATCATAGTACTACTTTTTAATAGCAATTGACTTGTTGACGTAGACCGAAACATCTTTGTCTGCTTCGACGTGGTATATAGTATCTCCTGATCCTGAACTACCCGAGATTGTGCCATTGATTACTGACCCAACTTCATTGGGAACAGGTAATGCGCCTGCCCCTTCCTCTACTACATCATTCAGAAAACTAGAATCATCATTTGATTTTTCTTCAAACTCCATTGGTTCATTGTTTTCATCCTTCATTAACAAAGTTTTTGGCGGAATTTTTTGCTCAATTAACTTACCGAGTGAGTTTTTCGTAATAGCGATCGCATTAATGGAAACTAAATCTTCTGACCAGTTAGAAACTTCCACAATCAACGAAGAGTTTTTTGGTAGTGCAATATCTCCGTTGGCATATCTAAATTGAGAAATGTTCTCCGAATCAGAATTTTCATCGTCGTCCGAGCGTCGAGCCGAAAAAGCAGCATTTGTATCTGGTTGCGACTCTACAGCACTAGAATCTCCCATAGTTCCAGACATAGATCATTGGTCACAAGTTAAGCTTGTAAGCTAGTTGTCAAAAGTGATTTAGGAGAAGATTGAAAGAAAAATTGGTTAGAACCTCGTTGTTTGGCTGGGTAAGGAGCAACTATGAGCTTTGACTAAGAATGCCAGATCTTACCTTTTCTGATTTCAATTAAACGAAGAGTAACACTAGGAGTCTTTTTTGTTCCAGAGCCGATTTGAATCAAGCGATCGCGTAAACTATAACTATCGGTAAAAACCTGTTGATATTCAATGGCAGCATTAATTTTCATGCGGGTAATAAAATGAACTCCGCGAGCGATTAATTGTTGCCAAAATTGAAAGTGGTAAAATCCCCGCTCAATTAACAGTAGAGTATTAGCTGAAACTAGCTCTAACAAATTGTCTTCAAAACGAGTGTCCGAGGCTTGGGGATTTTCTAGAAACCAAATTGCCATAGGCAAGCGTGTGACTAAATCGATTACTATATGCGAAGCGGTATCCTTTAGGACTCCCACCTTTCCAGCTAATGTGCCTGGTTTAACATCTTCCAAACTCTTGAGCTTACAAAACAAAGCCTCCAAGGTCGAACCGTCAGCACACCAAATGTTCTCAAACTTAGATAGAGTGAATTGAACACTTTCGGGTAGAGGTCGATTGTGACGATTTGACCATCTAATTTTCAAGGTAGGCAAAATCTCAATGAAGATTCTCTCGAATAAAACAGCAGGAAAAGTCAAAAATCTCTGAGATAAAGCTTGTTGGCTAACTTTTATGTTTCCGCACCACAAGAATCCTTCTGTTTCAAGTAATCTTGTTAATTCGGTTACTCCAGGAACATCTCTCCACAATAAAGTTAAAACCGCAGCCACCATTAAAGGAAGTGTGAGAATCCTGTCTCTAAGTCCCAATTCTCGAAAAAACCTTCAACTGCATACTCTCTCTGAGTTTTACACGATTCTTAAGTTAAGATTGACTTTTTTCTGATTTCCTTAACTTGTGACCAATGGTTAATACTTGAACTACTCCTTCGATTAAGTTAGATGTTTACGGCGAGGAAAATCCAGTTGGTGTCACTTATGAAGAGTACAAAGCATTAGTTACTCACGAGATAGGACACGCGCTAGGTTTTACCAGTGCGACAGATCAAGTTGCACCTGAAATTGGTAAGTATGCCGTTAAACCTTATACTCTTGATACTTTAACTAATTTGGAAAAGAATCTTCTAACTGAAGAAGCTTTTAGAATTAATCCTTTAGACCTGACTCGTTATACTAATGATGTTTACTTTTCTTACAATGGCCTTGGAACAATTTCAGGCTATTTTGCTACTGGTAAAGCTTTAAATAGTATTGACTACTTAACTGGTCAAGGTACTTATTACTACCAAGGTTCTCACTGGAAA
>CAYMWC010000351.1:0-4764 GCA_964393695.1 uncultured Pleurocapsa sp. | reverse complement strand
GAGTAGTGGAGTAGTGGAGTAGTGGAGTAGTGGAGGAGGAGGGGAGCAAATAACGTTAAACCTGAGTTTTGACCATCCTACTCTACTTACAGACATCTCAATCAATATAGTTCCTAATTAGAAAGTTTTTTTACGATTTTTAAGCAAATAATTATTTATTTAATAGTCATCAAAATAGTAGTATTCTTGAAACTCTAGATTTTCATTCAATTATATAAATGAAGCTAGTAAATTGTGTTGAAGTATGAAACTCAACAAAATCTTGCTCTATATTGGGTTACGTGATCGCGCTTCCCAACCTGCTGGACTATCTAAAAACCAAGCTGGGAGAATAAAATGAGAACATCCCCACCGACGACCAAATCAAAGGGGATGTTCAAATCAAATCAATATTAGAAGTATATCAAATGAGTAATCCAGTCATCATTTGGGGGCTTTGTGCTTTATTGCAAAGTTAAAAGCTAAAAACTGGTTCATTTGAACGAAGCTAATTCACATTAAGCGTAAATTAAGAGGTAAATAATGCGCATTTTAATGATGGGGGGGACTCGCTTTATTGGGGTTTACCTGACTAAAGTTTTGGTTGAGCAAGGTCATGAGGTGGTTTTGTTTAATCGGGGTAATAATCCTGTACCAGTGACAGGAGTAACTCAAATACAAGGCGATCGCCAAGATGCCAGTCAACTGAAGTCAAAGCTAGCAGGTGAAAGTTTTGATGCTATTTTTGATAACAATGGTCGTGAATTGAGCGATACTCAACCGCTAGTGGAAATATTTAACGGCAGAGTTAAGCATTTTGTCTATGTAAGTTCAGCAGGAGTATATCTTAAATCCCAGCAAATGCCCCATCGTGAAGGGGATGCTGTCGATCCTAATAGTCGTCATAAAGGGAAACATCATACGGAAGCTTATTTAGCTGAATCAGACATTCCTTGGACTTCAATCCGCCCAGTTTATATTTATGGCCCACAAAACTACAATGATTTAGAAGCCTGGTTTTTTGATCGTCTAGTGCGAGATCGCCCGTTACCAATTCCTGGCAATGGTATGTATATTACTCAGTTTGGTCATATTCAGGATTTAGCGGTGGCGATGGCTAAGGTTTTGGGTAATGAAACTACTATTGGCAAGATTTATAATATTTCAGGCGATCGCTATGTGACTTTTAATGGTTTGGCTGCTGCCTGTGCTGAAGCGTTAGGAAAATCTCCTGAAGATATTAAGCTAGTCCATTACGAGCCTGCGAAGTTTGATTTTGGCAAACGGAAAGCTTTTCCGATGCGCCAACAACATTTCTTTGCTGATATTCATCGCGCTCAAACTGAACTTAACTGGCAACCCCAGTATAATTTAGTATCGGGTTTAAAAGATTCTTACCAAAATGACTATTTGGCATCAGGTAGAAATCACTCAGAGATTGACTTTTCCTTGGATGAAGAGATACTAGGCAAAATATAAATCCAGCCTGAGATTAAACTAATAACTACCGCTAACCAAAACAAAATCAGGGTGATAGTATCCCACTGAGAAGGGAGGGGAGCAATCAAACAAGCGATCGCGATAATTTGGACTATGGTTTTTAGTTTACCCCAGATATTTGCCCCTGAAATACTCGTGTTACCTGTTAATTGAGGATTCACACGCCAGCCAGCGATCGCTAGTTCTCTAGTCAAAATCAAAAAAACTCCCCAAGCAGGCACTAACTGTAGCTCAATTAAAGCTAGTAACGAACCCAATACCAAGAGTTTATCGACTAGGGGATCGAGAAACTTACCTAACTCCGTCACCATATCCAATTTACGGGCTAGATAACCATCTACCCAGTCTGTACCTGCTGCAATTACAAAAATCGCCACACAGAGCCAACGATTTTCTGGTGTGGGGTAATTGAGTAGATAGAGAATAAAAGGCAGTCCTAAAAGGCGAGATAGAGTTATCCAAGTAGGAAGATTCATAAACTAGAACAGGATAATTGAATACAGAGGCAGTCCTTGATCATATTCTAGATTTAATTTTCAACAAGCTCCCTTACGAGCCAAAACAACGGTAATTGTTTGTAAAATCAAGCTGATATCATACCAAACAGACCATTTTTTTTGATATTCGAGATCTAAGCGGACAATCTCCTCAAAATCCAAAACTTCTGAACGACCTTTAACTTGCCATTCTCCAGTAATTCCTGGCTTGACTTTCAAACGTTGAAAATGATGATCTTCGTACATAGCAACCTCTTCAGTGGTTGGTGGACGAGTCCCAACCAAGCTCATGTCACCTCGTAGGACATTCCAAAACTGGGGAAATTCATCTAAGCTAGTACGACGCAGAAAATGACCAATTTTAGTGATGCGAGGATCGTTGTCATTTTTAAAAATGTGTCCTTTTGCTTGGTTTTTTACTAAATGTTGACGCTTATCCGCATCAGCGATCATCGAGCGAAATTTCCAAATTTTAAACGGCTTACCCTCAAAACCGCAGCGAATTTGACTATAAAATAACTTTCCAGGATCATCAAAGTGCATGGCGATCGCCACAGGTATCGCAATAATCCCTGTCATCCCTAATCCCACAATCGCGCCTAATATATCTAGTATGCGTTTAGCTTGGGAAGTTACTGAGGGATGAACTGATTGTTCAAAAGATAAAGGCAAAACTTTTATGGCTCTTAAATCAAAATTAACAGGTGAAGTCATAAAAAATAATTTATAAGTTGATTGAATTATTAATACGTTTTTAGTTATGTCTTTAATGCAATATTATTGGTTTCACAGTCCATATAGCTAGAAGCTGAGCCAATCTTTACTAAATCTTTAAAAAAAAAATTGTCAGTTTGAAGTTTTGGTATTTTAGTTAACTTTTGCTTGATTAATAATTTTAAATCTTGAAAATATTAAATTGTTATCATATCTGGTATTACTATTGATAAAATAAATTAAATATTATTTAATTCTGTTTGAAAATCAAATATATTGTTTAGCTTTTTACAAAAAACCTTAGTCAATTGAAATTATGAAAAATGTTACTAATAAAAAAAACTACAAAAAAACCAAGAAAAAATCCTTTGTGAATTCAATTTTATTGCCATTTTATTCAAAAAACTAATTATTTCGCTTTTTTTGATGATAGAAAGGAGATATTTAGAATAAACATTAGCTCAACTTCTCTATGGAAGATCAATCTCGTTATCTAGAATCCAATATCAATCATGAGGAATTAATACAAATAGTTCCCTTTATGTCTGGTTTACCAGAAGATAGTATTCAGAAAATTGCCACCCATTTTGTGACCATATCTCATCCTCCCAATCAAGTACTTTTGTTAGAAAATGATTGGGGTGGTTCAGTATATTTTATTTTGGAAGGTTGGGTAAAAATTCGTACCTACAATCTTGACGGTAAAGAAGTTACCCTTAATATTTTGGGCAGGGGTGAAATTTTTGGTGAAATGGCAGCTATGGACAAAATGCCTCGTTCAACCGATGCCATTACTCTGACTAAGACTTTAATTGGTAGAATACCAGCAGAAGATTTTGTCAATCTAATTAATACTGAACCGATGGCAGGAGTGCGTCTGGTTCAATTAATGGCAAAACGCTTACGTCAAGTCAACCGCAGACTTCAACTAAGAGAGGCCAGTAGTATCTCTAGAGTTGCGGATGCAATTTTATTTTTGGTGGAGGGGCAGGGAAAAGAAGGAGAAAAAGGCACAGAGATTCCTAATTTACCCCATCGAGAGATTAGTAGTCTCAGTGGGTTAGCAAGAGAAACTGTCACCAGAGTCTTGACCAAGCTAGAAAAAAAAGGTTTGATTCAAAGAGATGCAGATTCTATGCGTATTCCTGATTTACCTGCTTTAGAAGACACTATCTGCTAAGATACTCAGACCTCCTAACTATCTTTATTGGTTAAACCAATTAAATAGCCATATGTCTAGAGAAGACCATCACAATTCATCATCTGATGCTGCTCAACAGTTTGATGGTGATGAAATTAACTGGGTTGATCAGGAGGATTCTCAACCAGGTCAACCCCAAACAAGATCCTCCCAAAAAACTATTAAGAAACGAACTAAAACTTCTACTGATACGATAGTAATGGTAGAAACTGCTTTTTTAGCTAGTGCTGCTAGTTTAGTTTGGTTAATTAATTTTTATTTTCCTATTGGACCAGTCTTTAAAGTTTTTTTTCCCATTCCCATTGCCCTAATTTATTTACGACGGGGAAATCGTGCTTCTTGGATGGCAGCGATCGTCTCAGGACTACTATTATTGGTTTTAATGGGACCTACTCGTAGCATTATTTTTTTGATGCCTTATGGTCTTATGGGGGTTCAACTGGGTGCTTGTTGGCGACATAAGGTAAGCTGGCTATTTTCAATTCTTATTGGCACAGTTATTGGCTCACTCGGAATCTTTTTTCGTTTTTGGCTCACCTCGATATTAGTCGGGGAAAATCTTTGGATATACGTAATTACCCAAATTACCGAAGTTGCCGACTGGATATTTTTTAAACTAGGTATTTTAGCTCAACCAAATTTTATGTTAATCCAGACTCTAGCTTTCGGTTTGATTATTATTAATAATTTAGTTTATTTATTCGCAGTGCATTTAGTCGCTTTAATGTTGCTTGATCGCCTGAATAATCCTATTTCTCGCCCTCCTGAATGGGTCAGAGTCTTACTAGATTATTAATCAGTTATTAACCTCATTCAAAATTGACAGACTAGTACCGCTACGGGTCAGTCAGAGGTCAGAGGTCAGAAGTACCC
>CAYMWC010000350.1:0-4876 GCA_964393695.1 uncultured Pleurocapsa sp. | reverse complement strand
ACAAATTATCGATCTCAATTGTACATTTTCCCCTACTCCCCCACTCCCCTACTCCCCTACTCCCCCAAACCCTGACAATCTAGCATACATCATTTATACCTCTGGTTCGACTGGAAACCCCAAAGGTGTCATGATTCCTCATCGCGCCCTTACTAACCATATGCTATGGATGCAAACAGAATTACCTTTAGATTCATCAGATAAAGTATTACAAAAAACTCCCTTTAGTTTTGATGCTTCGGTATGGGAATTTTATGCACCTTTGTTAGTAGGAGGGACATTAATATTAGCCAAACCAGACGGACATCAAGAACCAGATTATTTAATTCAGTTAATAATTGAAAAACGAATTACCATTCTACAATTAGTTCCCTCTCTGCTACGAGTATTATTAGAGGAAGAAAAAATCGCTAAATGTCAATCTTTAAGACGGGTATTCTGTGGCGGGGAAAATTTATCTAGAGAACTACAAAAGCGGTTTTATAACCAATTAAATCATTGCGAATTATATAATCTCTATGGTCCAACCGAAGCCACCATCGATACAACCTATTACTTATGTCCCCGACAAGCACAGCAGATTAATTCTATTGGCAAACCCATTAGTAACGCCCAAGTTTATATTTTAGATGACAATTTACAACCAGTTCCGATAGGCATACCAGGAGAAATCTATATCGGTGGTGTTGGTGTCGCTAGAGGTTACTTAAATCGCCCTGAATTAACTAAAGAGAAATTTTTAGAAGTAAAAAGTAATCATTATCTCTCACTCCTCCACGCCCCTACCCCCTCTACCTCCTCTACCCCCTTTACTCCCTCCACGCCCCTACTCCCCTACTCCCCTACTTCCCTACTCTACAAAACAGGAGACAAAGCCGGCTATCTCCCCGATGGAAACATTGAATTTTTAGGGCGCATTGACAATCAAGTTAAACTGCGGGGTTTTCGCATCGAATTAGAGGAAATTGAAACCAAACTAGAACAACATCCCCAAGTTAAACAAGCTGTAGTCCAAGTTCGGGAAGATGAACTTAATCATCAGAGTTTAGTTGCTTATTATGTAGCGAAAAAAAATAATACGCCCAAATCCCAAGAATTACGCAGTTATTTACAGAAAAAACTTCCACAATACATGATTCCTGGGGTTTTTGTTGCCTTAGAATCATTCCCCCTAACTCCTAGTGGAAAAATTGATCGCCGTAGTTTACCCATACCAGAGATAACAACTGACAACCGCAAATTAACCGTAATCCCTCGCAACCAGATTGAATCTACTCTAGTTAATATTTGGCAAGAAGTTTTACAGGTAGACAATATCGACATTCACGATAACTTCTTTGAATTGGGTGGTGATTCTATTCTTAGTTTACAAGTCATTGCCAAAGCTAAAAATACGGGAATACAACTTACTCCAAAGCAAATTTTTCAATCTCAAACTATCGGCGAATTAGGAACAGTAGCTAGTACGACGACAACCGAGATAGCCCAACAGGGTTTAGTAACGGGTGTTATTCCCCTAACTCCCATTCAACAGCGATTTTTTACTCAACAATTTATAGATCTTCATCATTGGAATCAATCAGTAATTTTAGAAGTTAAAAATGGCATTAATCGCCAGTTATTAGAACAAGCCATACAATATCTTTGGGAACATCACGATTTATTACGGGCGAAGTTTATAAAAACTGATTCTGGTTGGCAAGGCGAGATTTCTGTAGGGGCGAATGGCGATTCGCCCATATACAATTACCAGTTATCAGAATTATCTGAAGATCGGCAAAAACAAAAAATAGAAAAAATAGCTTCTCAATTACAAAGTAGTTTTAATTTAAGCGAAGGACAATTAATTACAATAGTTTGGTTTGATTTAGGTAAAGAACAATCTAGCCGACTATTAATTATCGCTCATCATTTAATTATTGATGGAGTTTCTTGGCGCATTTTATTAGAAGATTTAGCAACTGCTTATCAACAACTAAACCAAGGAGAAACAGTTAATTTACCAGCTAAAACTACCTCTTATAAATATTGGGTGGAACAACTAGAAACATACGCCCAGTTGGATAAGGTAAGGGCAGAATTAGACTATTGGTTGAGTTTGAGATACCCCTTAATAAGAGGGGAAGTTTTACCTCTAGATTTTCCTGGGGGTGATAATAATAATACAGTTGCTTCGGCTGCGACGGTATCGGTAACACTTACTCCAGAAGAAACCCAAGCACTATTATCAGAAGTACCATCGGCATATCAAACTCAAATTAACGATCTTTTACTTACTGCCTTAGCCCAAGCTTTTCAAGAATGGACGGGTAGCAATTCTCTGTTAATCGAACTAGAAGGGCATGGCAGAGAGGATATTTTAGATAATATCGATTTATCCCGTACAGTGGGCTGGTTTACTACTATATTCCCCGTTTTATTAGATTTAGAGACAAATTCTGAACCAGGGGCAGCAATTAAAACCATTAAAGAACAACTTCGCAGTATTCCCCAAAAAGGAATAAATTACGGCGTATTGCGTTATCTAAGTAATGACGAAGAAGTTAGAGAAAAGCTGGAAAAATCATCTCAAGCAGAAGTTAGATTTAACTATCTAGGACAAATTGACCAAATAACAAATAATTCATCTTTATTTCAACCTGCAACAGAATCTACTGGCAACAATCAAAGTTTAAAAGGACATCGAGATTGTGTAATTGAAATTAATAGTGCGATCGCAAATAATCAATTATTTCTCGATTGGACTTATAGCCAAGGATTGCATCGAGAAAGCACCATTCAACAATTAGCTGATGGATTTATTGAAAAATTGCGATCGCTGATCTCCCATTGTCAATCCCCCGATGCTGGAGGCTATACCCCCTCAGACTTTCCCCAAATGGAATTCGATGCAGACGAACTAGATTTATTGCTTTCCGAACTTGATAGCTAAAAACTTTAACCTTAAAACCTTTGCGCCTTTGCGTCTTTGCGCGAAATAAACCATGAACAAAAAAAATATAGAAAATATCTATCCCATGACACCCATGCAACAGGGGATACTCTTTCATACCCTGAATGCACCCAAAACAGGACTGTATGTAGTTCAAAGTAGCTATCGATTCAATAATCAGATTAATCTAGCTGCTTTTAAACAAGCATGGCAACAAGTAATTAACCAGCATCCTATTTTACGAACTTCTTTCCATTGGCAACAATATAAAGAACCCTTTCAAATCGTACACAAACAAGTAGAATTACCCTGGCAAGAATGGAGACTGGGAGACTCGGAGACAAGGAGACAAGGAGACTGGGAGACTGGGAGACTGGGAGACAAGGAGAAATTAGAAGCTTGGTTAGAGAAGGATCGCAAAGAATGTTTTAATCTCAATCAAGCACCTTTAATGCGCTTCAATTTAATTTATTTAAACAACAATACTTATCAATTTATTTGGAGTTGTCATCATTTAATTTTAGATGGTTGGTCTACGGCTTTAGTCTTAAAACAAGTATTAGATAGTTATCAAGCAATTGTTAGAGGTGAAATTTGCTGTTTAAAACCTAGTCGCCCTTATGGAGATTATGTTGCTTGGTTAGGACAACAAGATTTATCCCAGGCTAAGGCATATTGGCAAAAAACACTTGAAGGTTTTACTGTACCTACTCCTTTGGAGATGGGAAGAGTGGGAGATGAGGAGACTAGGGGACTGGGAGAAGCCTCTGTTAAATTATCTTCTAAGAGTACGGCAGCTTTAAAATCTTTAGCTAAACAGCATAGATTGACTGTAAATACTATTTTGCAAGGTGCTTGGGCGTTACTTGTGAGTCGTTACAGTGGCGAAGATGATGTGGTGTTTGGTGCTACTTCTTCTGGTCGTCCGCCGAATCTAGTAGGTTCTGAATCAATGGTGGGTTTATTTATTAATACTTTACCAGTGCGAGTTAAAGTAGATGCCGATCAATCTCTCATTTCTTGGTTACAAACTCTACAAAGCCAACAAATCGAAGCACAACAGTATGAATATACTTCTTTAACTCAAGTACAGCAATGGAGTGATGTACCAAAAGATTTACCATTATTTGAAAGTATTTTAGTCTTTGAAAACTATCCCGTAGATACTGCGATCGCAGAATTTGGTATGGAAATGGCGATCGAACAAACTCAATCGGTAGAATCGACTAATTATCCTTTGGCTATTTCAGCAGGGTTAAGGGATGAGTTGGCTTTAGAGATTTTATATGATTGTCAATGCTTTGATTATTCTACTGTTCAAAGAGTCTTGGGACATTTAGAACATTTACTAACAGAATTTGTTACAAAACCCGAAGCTAATCTAAAAGATTTATCAATCCTCACCTATGAAGAAAAACAGCAAATCTTAATTGACTGGAATAATAATCAAGTTAATTATCGAGATAATCTCTGTATCCATCAATTATTCGAGGAACAAGTAGCTAAAACACCCGATGCTGTAGCTGTAATTTCTGAAACTCAAAAATTAACTTATCAAGAATTAAACCAACGCGCTGAAGAGTTAGCGGTTTACTTACAAAGTATCGGTGTTAAACCAGAAGTAATTGTTGGTATTTGTTTAGAACGTTGTTTAGAAACAATTATCGCAATTGTAGCTATTCTGAAAGCTGGTGCTGCGTATCTTCCTCTCGAAACCGCTTATCCTCAACAACGCTTAGATTATATCCTTAAGGATGCTAAAAGCTCGACTATACTAACCCAAAACCATTTACAAGCCAAAATAAAATCTTGTCTAACTGTTACTCAAAACAACATCCAAATAATCTCTCTTGATAGTAATTCTAAATCTTTCCCTACCTTTTTACACCCAGGGCGCAAGCCCTTCGGGTTCGACAGTTTGCTTATGTCGGTGAAACCGCCCAC
>CAYMWC010000349.1:0-4916 GCA_964393695.1 uncultured Pleurocapsa sp. | reverse complement strand
TAGCAAGTAGCAAGTAGCAAGTAGCAAGTAGCAAGTAGCAAGTAGCAAGTAGCAATTAGCAATTATAAAAATGTACTAGACAGTATCAATATTGCTATGGTACTGAACATATTAGCTATTTGATTCACTATATAACGCCTGCTGTGAATTGGCTTGGTTCAATTAACTTTTCTTTTCTAACAGGATTTCGTCAGAATCTTGAGCCTGTGAGACATCAGAGTGATTCGATTTTAGCTGTTGTTGTGTCATTAAGTTAATAATTGAAGCTTTTTCTAGTAAGCCTAAGACTTCTCCTGTTTCACTAACTACGACTAATTCACGAGCATTTTTAGTTTCAATTGTTTTTGCCACCTCCAATAAAGAAGTGTTGGCAGGGACAATGTCATCTTCAGGCACGGGTTTGACTAACTCGTTAAGGTAAATTTCGTTCCACTGAGAAGTAGGAATTTGTTTTAAACTTTCTGTAGTAATTGCACCTAATAATTGTTGATTTTCATCTACCACTAAAAACTTTTTCCAACGCTCTTTACCAATCACATAATCGTTAACAAACTCTCTGACAGTAAGATCAATGCTAACTATCGGACTATCGGCAATGACTGCGTCTTGGGCTTGATACTGGCTTAATTTATCCTGTACCACTGCTGATTGGGCTGCAAAGCCTGCATTCTGTAATAAAAATACACCGATTAAGAGAGTCCAGAAACTACCTATTTGACTAATACCTAAGATGGATAAAATACCTGTAGAGATTGCTAACCAACCGATTACTTGACCAACTCTACCAGCAATAATAACTCCCTTGTTGGGGTTGCCTGTAATTTTCCAGACAATCGATTTTAGAACATTACCACCATCAAGGGGTAAGCCAGGGATCATGTTAAATAGTGCCAAGACTAAGTTAATATATGCCACCAAAGAAATAATTGCCTTGAAGGGTAAGGTAAGGGGTAAGGTAGCTACGATTATGGAAAACAGACCAAACAGTAAGACACTCACTAAAGGTCCTGCGATCGCGACTAAAAATGCCTGTAATGGGGTTTCTGATTCTTTTTCTAGGGTAGCTAAACCGCCAAAGATAAATAAAGTAATTGACTTAACGGGGATTCCTTGAGCGATCGCCACAAAGCTATGACCTAATTCATGAGCTAACACTGAAGAAAATAACAATAACGCAGCAACTAAGCCCAATAACCAAGGCATTACCCCTGTAAGTTCAGGAAACTGAGTCAAGCTAGAACCATAAGTCCAAGTTACTAAACCCAACACAAAAAACCATGAAGGGTTAATAAAAAAAGGAATTCCAAATAAATTACCGATCCGAATGTTGCCGTTCATAACATACTCCTGTTTGAATGACGCAATAATATTTCACTATTGTTAAATATGAAGCTTTGATATTTTTGCTTGCTATATAAATTATTTAAATTGTAACGAAGCGTAAACATAAGTTCATCCTTCCCTAGTAGGGTGAAAACCGCCCCAATACTACGGTAAGTGGCTTCAGAATCAGAGAATAACTTTTCGGTGATCAGTAATCAGCAATCAATCTTTACCGCCCTATGTCACTATGCTACCAGCAGTTAAGTAACATTTTGTAATAAATAAATAGCATTAGATATATACCCTTAACACTATCTTTACATAATCGTCATATTGTGAAATATTATGAAATGAAAATGAAATGAGATGTTTTGAAAAGAAACTTGGTGAAATAAGCGTCTCACTAACCTTACATATAGAGGTACAGAGCTTTAAATAATGATTCGTGTATTAGTTGTTGATGATCTAAAGCTAATTTGTAGAGGTCTTAAAGCAATGTTTGTATCCGAGCCAGACATTGAGATAGTAGGCTTCGCTCACAACGGCCAAGAAGCAATTAAACAAATTGCCCAAGAAAAACCCGATGTAGTCTTAATTGATGTATTAATGCCTGTGATGGGTGGGATAGAAGCTACCAAAGAGATCAGTAAACAATTCCCAGAAGTTAAAGTAATTGTTCTCAGTAGTTTTGAAGACGATCCAGTTATTTTAGAAGCAATCACAGCAGGAGCAAAAGGTTATTTACTCAAAAATATGATGGCTGAGGATTTAGCAGCAGCAATCCATTCAGTTCATCGAGGAGCTTCGCATTTTGCCCCTGGAATTATTGATAGTTTAGCAAAATCTGCTCTCCCTAGCGCAGATAAAAGCAAAAACGACATAGTTCCTCGCAAAGTATGTACCATCGATACTCAAGATACTGCTAGTCCCCCTCCAGTCAAAGATCAACCTGTTAAAGCTAAGGCTGCTGCTACTGCTTCCAAAGCACCTAAAAAAGCTGCTAAACCCAAAGGCGAAAAACCCTTATTCCAGTATGGTGATTGGATCACAGTAGTGATGGCAATAGTTGTCCTGTCCCAAATAAATGGCATGGGTCATGATTTAGGACACGCAGGTTTATTCCTGTTAATGCTCGCTTTAATTGCTCGTCCAATTCGTTTTTGGTGGGATGTACCTCTCAAACACCGTCGGGCGATCGGAATCTTTGCTTTTGCTGCTACACTAGCTCACGCTATATATGCAACTATTAATGTCTTAGATTCCAATCCAGAAATGGTTTTGGCAATGTCACCTAAAAACCAAGTGGGAATTTGGGCAGGCGTTATCTCTTTAGCGGTAATGACTCCTGCTGCGGTCACTAGCTTTCAGTTTCTACAACGCAAACTGGGCAAAAAATGGCGACAAATTCATTTACTTACTGTACCTGCCTTAGCGTTAGCTGTTTTACACACAGTACTGATTGGTCCTCACTACATGGCAGAGTTCAAGATGGAAATTCTGGATCATATACGCACCTATGGAGTAATAGCTGTAGGAGTATTAGTGTTATTGATGCGAAGAAGAATCTTTTGGTCAGCCTTGGGCTTAAATAAACTGGGTAAACAGGGTAATAAAGCTGCTACTAAGTCTGCAAAACCTGCAAGCAAAGCTCAAAAAGCCAAAGAACTTATTAAAACTTAAAACTTAAAACTTATTATTTCTTGGTTTGAAATGATGTGGACAGTAAATTAGCGAAAAAGCCCTCTTTTGTAATGACAAGGGGGTTATTTTTTAAGCCTTGAAATGGCAATACCTTGACTCTTATGAGTGATAACCTTCTTCTTGCTTGTTCCTACCCTTCCCACTCAATAAAGAGGCTTATCTCAGAAGTATTGAAGTTAATTAGCGAGAATCATTTTGGTTCGCTAAAATCAATATACTTAAATATAAATAAATCTCAATATAACAATACAGATATTTACAATGTCTCAAGCTGCTTTAAATTTAGTTGCAGTAGGAATTTTTATTATGACTATGGCATCCTTATTAGGACCACTATTTAATATTCCTCCTGTTGTGCCTGCTGCTCTTACCTTTGGTATTTTAAGTTTAGCTACGGTAGATACCCTGAGTTGGAAGAGTAGGGGAGTTTCATTACTATTAGATTTATTTGCTTCGACTGAACAACGGCAGCGTGTTATTAATCATGAAGCAGGACATTTTTTGACTGCATATTTTTTAGGTATTCCGATCGCAGGTTATACTCTCACAACTTGGGAAGCCATAAAACAAGGACAATTGGGAGGTGGTGGTGTAAGTTTTGATACTCAACCTTTAACTGTCCAACCTCTGCAATTAGAAAAAATGCGTTTAACTTTAGATCGTTTCTGTACCGTTTGGATGGCAGGCATAGCTGCGGAAAAAATGGTTTATGGTAATGCTCAAGGTGGCATAGAAGATCGACAACAGCTACAACAAGCTTTGAAAATGGCAGGATTACCTGAAGTTGGTTATCCTCAAAAAGAACGTTGGGCGCAATTACAAGCAACTAATTTATTAACAAGACATCAAAAATCTTATCAAGCTCTAGTTGAGGCAATGAGCCAAAGAGCTTCCGTGGCAGAATGTTATGCAATAATCCAAGAACACTGTGATGCTGATAGCGAATTATTAGCAATTTAGTGATGACTGATGACTGGTCACTGATGACTGATAACTGGTTGCTGAAATTTGTAAATATCTTGAATTACCCTAACCCAACCATCGGCAAGAGATTGTAAGATGCGATCGCCTTTTTCTTTGGTAGCAGCAGTGGCATCTCCCATTACTCCACTTTGGCTCAATTCTTTTGTTAACCAAGCAAAAGGTAACTTGCCCTCCATGTCCAACAAGCTATCGACTGGTAAACCTTGAGGATATTCTTTGACTGCTAAACTCATCTGTACTTGCTCTGGTAACAGAGAGAGCATTAGACTGGTTTCTGCATCCCCTGCATGAATACCGTATTCTTGTTCTTGTTGAGTGAGTAAATCACCAACGATATGAGGCACACGCCAAGTAAATAAAGGAAAAACAGCAAAATCTGGATGTTCTTGATGTAGATCTCTAGCAGCTATTTCCATAATCTGTGGTTGTCCCCCGTGGGAATTCATTAACACTAGCTTACGAAAACCTGAACGATAAATACTGGCTGCCATTTCTTTGATTACCGTTAATAAAGTGGTGGCACTAAGGGTAATAGTCCCAGGAAAACCGGCGTGTTCATTAGATTTACCGTAATAAAGGCAGGGTAAAGCATAAGTAGGAATAGCTGGCTCTAATTGTTCCAAAGCTTTCCCCAATACCCCTAAGCTAATCGCCGAATCAACTGCAATTGGTAAATGAAGACCATGTTGTTCAATTGCCCCAACTGGTTGAATAATCACCACATCTTCTTTATTGGGCATTTGTTCGATTGCTTTCCAGGTTAAATACGGAAAATAGCGTTGAGGGGGAATAAAGCCATGCATCATAAGACGTTGGTGGTTTAATGTATGAGGTACAAAGTGTTTCTGTTTTTAGCTCTTAGCTCTACCCCTGTTAAGGTGAGCAAATGTACTAATGAAGCTATAAGA
>CAYMWC010000348.1:2794-4943 GCA_964393695.1 uncultured Pleurocapsa sp. | reverse complement strand
CTCATGCTGCGTTCTGAAGACGAGTCGGGTTGGCGACAACCTGGCTTAGTTTAACATCGCCCGTGTCAATCGCGTTTTCAAGGATAAACCAGCTGGGCTAATCGTCGATTACTTAGGCATTGCCGACCAACTCAAAGAAGCCCTCAAAGATTACACCGAAAGTGATCGCGGGGAAACGGGCATTCCCACCGAAACCGCCCTTGCCATACTTCAGGAAAAATACGAGGTGGTGGGGGCTATTTACCACGGGTTCGATTACTCCGCGTTTTTCACGGGAAGTCCCAGCGAACGCTTGGCGGTCATCCCTGCGGCAATGGATTTCGTTCTCGGTTTGGAAGATGGCAAAAACCGTTATGTCAAAGCTGTTAGCGAACTGAGTAAGGCTTTTGCTTTGGTTAGCAGTATGGATGAAGCGATCGCCATTCGGGACGAGGTGGGCTTTTTCCAGGCGATTAAGGTCGCCCTCGGTAAGCACACCACCAGAGATAATCGCAGTGCCGAAGATTTGGATACCGCCGTCCGTCAGATTGTTTCCAAGGCGGTTGCCTCGGAGGAAGTGGTCGATATTTTCGCGGCGGCGGGGTTGAAGAATCCCGATATTTCCATCCTTTCCGATGAATTTCTCGAAGAAGTACGCGGTTTACCCCAGAAAAACCTGGCACTGGAGGTTTTGCGAAAGCTGCTCAACGACGAGATAAAAACCCGCGCCCGTAAGAATTTGGTTCAATCCCGCACCTTCAGCGAGATGCTGGGAAACACCATCAAACGCTACCAAAACCGTTCGATCGAAGCTGCCCAGGTGATTGCCGAACTGATCGAACTTGCCAAAGAAATCCGCCAGGCACAAAGCCGTGGAGAAGATTTGGGGCTAACCGAAGATGAAGTGGCATTCTATGACGCACTGGAAGTGAATGACAGCGCGGTTCTGGAATTAGGAGATGCAACCCTCAAGGCGATCTCCCGTGACCTTGTGCAGGCAATCAGGAACAATGTGACTATCGACTGGACGATGAAAGAAGGAGTGCGGGCAAAGCTGCGGGTGACGGTCAAAAGGTTACTCAAGAAATACGGCTATCCCCCTGATAAACAGGAGAAGGCAACTGTAACTGTTTTGCAACAGGCGGAATTATTGTGTAAGGATTGGATTTCTTGACGGCTTGTACTGCACTTACAACGCACCATATAGTAGCAAATGATATATAGATAAGCACTATTTTTATCCTGTGCGTTCTCATAGCCAAAATTTGGGAATGTTGATAAATGAGATAGTTGAGTGCTTTAGACACAAGGAAATTTAATGACAGCCGACCAGTACCTCAGAAATATATTGCAGCGCGAGGCTGTAGATACAAGTGCCTCGTCACCTGTAATCAGAGTCAAGAATATAATTGAGCCAATAATCAGTGAATGGGCAGGCAATCTTCTAGTTGGTGTTAATCCGAGTGCTTCTTTTGCCAAAGGAACAGCCAATGATAGCGGAACAGACATCGATTTATTGGTTTCATTATCATCTAATACCTCAACAACTCTTGAGGACATTTATAACTCTTTGTATTCTAAACTCCAAGCAGCAGGGTACTCACCTTGAAAACAAAATGTTTCCTTGGGTATTAAGGTCGGCAGCTACGATGTTGATATAATCCCTGCTAAACGTCAATCCCAATATGGCAATGACCATAGCTTATATCGTCGCAAAGCCAACACCTGGACTAAGACTAACGTTGTAAATCATATTTCACTCGTTAGAAACTCAAACCGAACTGATGAAATTCGACTTATTAAACTCTGGCGCAACTAAAAAAATATTGACTTTCCTTCTTTTAAAACCACGATAAACTTTTCTTGTCCTTTTACCAAACTTATTTCATCTATTCCCAGTTTAGTTAAGACTTACATCACCTTAAAATGACCTATGAGAACAGGATTTAGTATCACTCTCTTCTGTCACTCTAGGCAAAGTAAAATGAGGGAAAAAGCTTGAAAGTCAGACAAAGACTATGGTTAAGCCTCGCTCCCCTCGACCAACAGTTCAATGTGTAGATACTTACTGCGAACTATATAAAGATTTATTCATAGAAGTGAGAGCTTATGAATCATTTAAATATCTTCAGTTGGGATTAATAAGTGACCTTAAAAGGAAGAGTTTACC
>CAYMWC010000348.1:0-2784 GCA_964393695.1 uncultured Pleurocapsa sp. | reverse complement strand
AAGGATTACATCATTTTATTAGTCAATCACCGTGGCAAGCAGAAGACTTAGAGAAAAGAAGATTAAAAATTATCTTATCCATTTTAGAAGGGAAAGAAATTATAGTAATTATCGATGAAACAGGAGATAAGAAGAAAGGAAAAAAGACTGATTATGTCAAGAGACAATATATTGGCAATTTAGGAAAAATTGACCAGGGAATAGTGTCGGTCAATGCTTACGGTTATTGTGAAGGAATGACCTTTCCTTTAAAGTTTAAAATATTCAAGCCAAAAGAAAGATTAAAAGAGGGAGATAAATATTACTCTAAACCAGAACTAGGAGCAGAATTAGTGAAAGAACTCAAACAAATGGGGTTCAATATTAAAAGAGTGTTAGCCGACAGTCTCTACGGGGAAAGTGACAGCAACTTTGTCAGTGTAGTCGGAGAATTAGGAATAGAATATGCAGTGGGAATCCGCAGCAATCATGGAGTATGGCTTCCTTCAGGGCAAAAAGTGCGAGCCAATAAATGGAGAGCTTTTAAACATATCTCATGGGATGGAAAAGAAGAAACTCGATATATTAGAGAGATAATTTATGGAAAAAGAAGAACAATACAATACTGGCAGATAACAACCGACAAAGAAACTGTTCCCGATGACTCAACTTGGTTCTTAATGACCAAAATTCCCAACTTAAAATACCAAGAGGTAGGCAAAATCTACAAAATAAGAGCTTTTGTTGAACAGGGATTTAGAAATAGTAAAAATGAGTTGGGATGGGCAGATTTTCGACTAACGAACTACGCAGATATTCAAAAATGGTGGGAATTAGTTATGTGTGCTTATTTAATGGTTTGTCTTCATAATGTATCCTTTAATCCTTCTGTTAATTCTGTTCCAGAAACCTATCAACAACATTCTTTATGGGATTCAGGAACAGGCTGGAAAAATGCCTTAAATAATCTGCAATTAATTCTACAACCTTTTATCTGTTTTAATCTCATTTTAAGATGGCTTAAAGTTTTTCCCGTTCCTCAACTTTCATTGGGATTTCCGAGGCTTATCACTAAAATAAATGAGTTTGATTGCTTAAGATATTTGGTCTATTCTTGGGATGAGTTTTACTGCTCAACTGCCTAAAGTGACAGAAGAGAGATCATATCCTCTTGGGGGTTAGCCTTGGGCTGGAAAAGCCTGCAACAGTAGCGGTAGTGGATGCTGTCAAAGGCGAGGCGATAACCTATCGCAGCATCAAACAGCTACTTGGCGATCGCTACAAACTGCTGAACCGTCAGCGTTAGCAACAACAACGTCTGGCTCACGAACGCCACAAAGCACAAAAATACGACAAGTCCAATGAATTTGGCGCATCTGAGCTAGGAGAGTACATTGACAGGTTAATTGCCGCCTCGGTTATAGAAATAGCCAAAACCTATACAGTAGGAAGCATTATTCTACCGCAACTAGGCGAGATGGCACAGATCGTCCAAAGTGAGGTTCAGGCAAAAGCCAAGAAGAAGTTTCCTGGTTACAAAGACGGGCAACAACAATATGCCAAAGAATATCGGGTGAACATCCACAACTGGAGTTATAGCCGATTGCTGCAAAACATACAAAACCAGGCAGCAAAAGCTGGGATTCCTATCGAGATCGCCCAACAATCACGATTTGGAACACCGCAAGAAAAAGCACGGGACTTAGCCTTGTTTGCATATCAAAACCGAAAGGTTAATAAAATTTAAGCAAAAAATTCAGCTTTTAAAAATACAATGAAAGAATAATAGCGCCGCAGTTCATGCTCTCTGGAGTCTCTGTACTGTGTTAAATCTGCGTTAGTTTGGCTGTTTGCAACGCAGTCCTGCTGTCTGACCCTGGTATGCTGCCCGCTCCTGATGTTGCCGCCTATAGAATATTTCTAAAAGCGGAATTCGGTGCGCTCCCTGCAATAAGGAGTAATGCTTCGGCACAGCCGTTGAATAGCGACGGTGCGGATTACCCCAGTGGTGGCTGCTGAACCACTCCCTTCGTCGGGACAACCCCTTTTACTTTAAATGCAAATGGGCTGAAAGATTTTTTCATTTTAGCGCACTTACTTTCAAAAACTTTCAATAGCCTTTTCAAAAAAAAGAGGGTTGAAAGGCGCACTGCGTTCGGGAAGACTCCCAACATTTACGCTCAAATAATTGACGACATTAATTTGTTAACAATTACTTAATCGCTTCGACGACAGCAATTTGTTAAAAGCGACATTAATTCGTTAATAACGTCATTAATCTGTTAACGACGACAACTAATCTGTTATTCGATAATAGCCGTATCGGGATGACAGGATTTGAACCTGCGACTAATCTTTTTTCTCACGCAATATCAATAACTCAAACACTTGCTCACTAACGTTTTGAAGCTAAGTGAGTAAAAAGTGAGTAAAGATTACACAAAAGAAATTGGTTACGAAACTTTACTATCTGATTTCAAAAGATACCAAAAACAAACGCCTAGAGGCGTGGGAATGGCAAGGAAAGGACAAAACATCTATTTACAGTTTAAAACGCCTAATACTGCTAGAAAACAATATGCTTGTAACTGTTCCTTTACTCTTGATGGCATGGTTGACGCTCTTAGAAAGTGCCATAAAGTAGCCGAAGCTCTGAAGTCATTTACTTCTGAAACTGAATTTTGGAATTGGTACGACAAAGAAATTAAACAGGAAAGTCAGTTAGCAGACGACCAAATAACTTTTGGTGTAGCGATCGCTCTTATAGAAGATGACTTTTGGAATAGACCAGATAGACGTAAGCGC
>CAYMWC010000347.1:0-4958 GCA_964393695.1 uncultured Pleurocapsa sp. | reverse complement strand
CCGTTAAAAAAGTCTTAGGGGAAGGTGGTTTTTGAAAAAGTTCTATAGTCTTGACTGGTTCTAACACTGCAACTGCCTCATCTAACTATAGACATTTTCAGATAACTTAGTAATTTGGTAAAGATTTAGTTAACTAATGGTTAACATCACTGACCACCCCGAATATCCAGTGTCACCTCAGCAGTAATTGACCTCTCATTCTGTCCCAAAATCTTCACCCTTCTTACCTTCCCTCGATAAGGAGAATAAACCGATGTCAGCTTATCTAATTCCTCATCAACTTTATCTAGCTGAGTTTGAAGTGAGTTAACTTGCTCCTGCTGCTTCTGCATTTCTGTTTGATAATCAGAAACTTTAAGAGAGTGTTCGTACTGCTGTTTCTGATAATTGAGTTTGGCTTCATCCAGTTGGGCTATAGCTTTCTCGACATTAATAGAAGCTTCTAACTCTTTACGTTTTAAGTCGGCTAATTCCTGCACTTTCTCCGATTCAAATACTTGAACGTGCCAGGAGTCTTTATGGTAGAGCTTCTGGTCGAAGTTATTTATCTGCTGAACGATCGCATCTAGATTAAACTGAGCCTGTTTGAGGTTCGCTAGTTCGGTCTGAAACTGAGGTGTTGGAACGGGTTTAAGTTCGTTGAGGGGTAATTTGGCACGGGTCAGAGAGTCTGCTAATCGCTGTCTTTTGGCTTGTAGCTTGGCTTGTTCGGAGGTGCGATCGCTTATAACTGGAGTTTAGACTAAATCAAAGATTACGCTACTGGTAGTAGGCTGAATACTCTGAATCTTCAAGAAAAACACTACCTGTGAAATTAGTCTAAACTCCAATTATAATATCCCCCTCATTAATTCTCTGTCCTTCGGTTACTTTCAAGTCTGATAATTCATTGAGAACTAGAGTGATGGTGTGGCGATTGGTATTAGATTGGGTTGGCTCTGGGGCAATTGGGGCGATTGGGGCAGTTGCCTGCCCTAAAGGATACTGCTTCGCATATAAGTCGGTATTGTTGGCATTAACAAAGGCATAAGCAGCGATGCCAAAAAGGAGGTAGCCCAATAGATTATAAACAGATAGGTTGTTGATTCGCTTCATCACAGTTCACCAAGATTGGTCTTCTGTTTCTGTCATAGTCTATTGGGTTGGGTTTTGGGTGTAATTTGAGTTCGAGGACGGGCGATTGCCTACGGCAGCGCGGAGCGCATCGCGTAGCGTACCCGAAGGGTAAGTTGATTTATTAACCAGCCTTTTAGTACGATCTCAACTTATAAACTGGTTCAATCGCTACAACAGCAGGATCTTGCTCTAGTTGTGCCAATACCTCATAGGGGATATTGGCGGTAAAGATTAATGGACTGATTCTGGTACGAACTTCGACACCAGAAGGCACGTATCCTTCCTGAGAAACCTTAACTGTTGCCACAAAAGGCTCTTCTTGATTTAGCCCTCTTTGAGCTTCTTCACTTAACCTCAGCTTTGAATGTTGAGGAGTGACGTATTCAACCCTGTACTTTGAACTGTTATCTTGTTTGTCTGAAGACATGGTGTATTTAGATAAAGGTACAACTAATATCAATATTGAACCTAACAAAATTATAGCTTTGTACCATGCATTCATAAGCTAACTCCTACTACAGATCACCCACGTACTTGGTGTACCGATGCGCTTGCATCCACTCGTCCCATGCCGTAGCGGTCATCCCACGCCATACTAGGTGGATTTGAACGCGCATTCTTAGTTAAAATGTCACGGATTTGTTCAACCGTAAGCTTTTTATTTAAACTACGGGCTTCGGCAAGCACAAGGGCTACAACTCCAGTGACGGCAGGAGCAGCCATACTAGTTCCTGACATACGGGTAATCTCTACTCGCGTTGATGAATTAGCAGCCCAGACATTATGTCCAGGTGCGCTGATTTCTGGTTTTTGTCTTCCATCTCTGGTCGGTCCTGCACTAGAGAACCAAGATAGGGGTTGTCCAGCCGTGTGAGCATCGTACGAACCCACGACTATGCTGTGCTGTCCACAGGAAATCGAGCCGAGAGTATGAGAATTATCATAGGGAGGAGCAAAACTAGACTGTCCAGGATCGTCTCGTTCGATCCAGGCATGAAATTGACCGTTATTGAGCGCAACACCATGCAGACGAAGCTTAAGCTTTGTCGGTAGACTCGAAGACATAGCCCTAGTATTCATGAAAATCCCAATGGTATTGTCGCCATTGTTAGGATCTCCTTGGCGATGGGCAGCGAAAAAGAGTAGCTCGTTTGCCTCGTTGAAAATCTCCGCCGATGCACCTAAGTCTACTGTGCCGATACTTTGCTCATCTTGATCGATCAACTCTAGCTGTAGCTGATCATCTTTGCTGTACCAGATTTCAAGTTCGTTATGAGTAAAATCAAATTGACCGATTTGCCAGATAAGATCGATGAAGCTTCCTTCCGTAACTTGACCACTGGCATGAATTCCGTCTTCGTATGAATTGCTAGCAGCAATGACCACAGCGCGATTAGGTTGAGCAGTGACAATCGCATCAATTCCCTGTTCGACTAGGTTGGTACCGTCATGAGGACCGCCGTTGGTTCCCAGACTAATATTGATTGTACAAGGACGATCTCCAGCTTGCTCAAAAATAAATTGAATTGCCTCTAGGAGTTGTACCGAACCTCCAAAATTAGAGCCAATCACCTCAGTCCCTTCCCAAGCTATGTCACTGGCACTGATTTGGACAAAAATTATATCTGCATTGGGAGCAACACCTGGGACACGGCTACCGTTGCCATTACCACAAGCAATATCCATCACATGAGTTCCATGACTTGCCCTGCCTGGATTGTAGCCCAAGCTAAGATAGGGTTCTGATGAGCGTAGTGCAGCATTAATGTCAGTTTGAGTGTAAACTTTACCGTATCCAAAAGGACTGGAGCCTCCAGATAAGGCGGTCTGATCCCAAAGTGCTAGAATGCGAGTACTGCCATCAGGATGGCGAAAGTTATTATGGAGAAAATCACATCCGTAATCAATGATACCAACAACAACACCTTTTCCCTGTTGTCCTTGAGCAGAAGGAGGTAGCAAATCTACCCGCGCTTTGATTTCTTCAATTGTTGACTTTAGTGTTGGTTGGAGGAGTTGAGTTGCTTTTAGACTTTGGACGTAGGGAAGTTGTCGTAGTATTTGCACTCGGTCGAGCGGTATTCTGGCGGTCACAATATTAGCACCATCAGGTGTAGTTCCAAGATTAGCTCCTGGAAAAACTTCGCTTTGACTTAGCCAGCTTGTTAGATCGGAAACCTTAGCAATAACCGCAATTTCTCCTTTTGCTGTTGAGGATGTGACAGGAGGCACTATTCCTCTAGCTCTGCGAGCCAAATGCAGTTGTATTCTTGGATCAATTTCGGTAAAGACTTCTTGCAATTGTATCCGCATATTGCTACCTCATTCTTTGACTTTTCTATGGGGTCAGAATTACTTTCCTAGAATTTTTTCTTATGCACCTCTTCTAAGATATTTTTTGATGCAGTGGTAGTTTTTTAAAACGGCGCGTCTGAATTATTTAGACAAAATAATTCTGTATATTTACCCTATGTAATTGGTTATGTTATCTAGAATTATTGCGTATATTGTTTTGTATTAATCCGTTGCAGAGCATTTCTTAACCTTTAATTGAGTGGTTAATTAAACGGTTTAGGCTGAACCACCTTTATTTCCACTGTTCCCACCACATACTGATCTTTAAGAAATGCGATCGCACCTTCCAAACTACAATAATTCAACTTCAAACTACTACCACTCAAAGCAGCCGTAACCATTTGATTAGGCTCAACAGGAATCTTGACATCTTCAGGAAAATCTACTGTTAGTTCTCCGTTCAAGTAAATCTCAGCCTCAGGATAAACTTGCTGTAGTTCTTCCAGTGGTGCGATCGCACTTTCATCATCAAAACTAATACTCTTAATTTCAGTCTTAGCAACCTGCCCAACTTCAGTACTTACCTTACTAGTAATAATCTGTTCGCCAGTCTTATAAACACCTTTGCCGTCGCTAACAATAAACTCATTACCTTCATTAGCGATAATCAAATACTTATCATCTGCCGAGGTGCGATCGCTTGCCCAGAAGCCTGTAATGTTTGCGTATACCTGATGAGTACTGGCATTTTGGTTATACAGTTCCACTACTCCATCCTTCAAGCCTAGATTCTGAGAGACTTTCTGAGTTATACCGCCACCGTTAGCGAGATAAATTCCTAATGTTAGTAAGGCGATCGCAATTCCTAAAACCCATAATTCACCCGCCCCACCAGTTTTTAATCTCCGTCTGGGATTGGATACTGATATTGCCCAAACAGGCTCAGGATAAAATAGCTGTACTCCTTGTTTGGTGAAGGTATCGGAGAAACAGGCGAGGAGATGACCGAGAGGTAAGGCGATCGCAGCTTTAAGACTGCCATGCAGGAAAAAGTAATTAACTCCCAAACTAATCGCAGTAATCGCAGCCGTAGCCAACAGAGAATGAGTAATTGAGCGATGAGGAAATCTATCTTCAATCCAAGAGCTAACAGGAAAGAAGATTTTACCGATGGTTGAAGTTGTAGTGTCCAAATCGGGAAGCTGTGAACCAATGACAGCTAAACCCAAGGGAAGAGGGCTAGCAGTTCCTAAGATTAGTGAAGTTCCTGCTGCTGCTATGGTCGCGTGAGTAATGGCTAACATAAGCGGTATTCATAGTCATCGGTGGTCAATTACCAGTCTTAAATCATTGTTGCGAACTGTCAGTTATCTGACTCAAAGCGCGCTATAATGATCGAGAGCAGAATAAATAGAAGACTTTACCGAGGAAAAAGAATATGTCTGAACTAAGTGTTGCCAAAGGTAGCTGCTTGTGTGGAGCGGTAAGCCTTTCTACAACCACCATGAAAGCGGGAGCAATCGGAAAAAGTTGGTTTTTCCACTCGG
>CAYMWC010000346.1:0-4975 GCA_964393695.1 uncultured Pleurocapsa sp. | reverse complement strand
TGCTTACTAAATCGAAATTTAAAACAAGTATAAAATTTTTATGAATTCCAATATAAAAAAACTCTCGCTACATCAAATTCTGTTAATTGCGAAAAAGACAGGTAGAGAGAGCAATGAAAACATCATATCGTACTAATTTGACAGACGAGCAATGGGAAATTATTAAAACACTGATTCCAGAAGCAAAGCCAGGAGGTCGTCCAAGGACAATAGCTCTGCGAGAGGTAATCAACGGAATTTTTTACATTTTGGTAGCAGGATGCCCGTGGTATTTACTGCCTCATGACTTTCCTAAATGGAAGACCGTATATCACTATTTCCGAAAATGGCGCATAGATGGAGATTGGCAACGTATTCACGAACAACTAAGACAATGGGTTAGAGCCATAGAAGATCGTCATCCTAGTCCTACCGCAGCAATTCTCGTTGACACTCCCGCCGTTAACCTCTTGGGAGGTTTAACGGGGGATTCTTGACTCATCGGCTGCCAACTAGATCGAACAGCGTAAGCTGAACTATCCCCGTCGCATCGCCTCTGCAAGCGTTTTTCAACACGGTATGCCCTACCGCTTATTTTAGTTTTCAAACGACGCTGGAGCAATTTCAGCTTCCTAGCTTGATGAATCAAAAACTTGGGACTTTTAATTAATTGGGTTGGTGTAGCTACAAAACTTTCAATTCCTGCATCCAATCCGATTGATTTCTTATGGCAAACCTTACTTTTGGACTGGTGCATACTTTGTTGCCTCCTGCGGTGGTGTTACCGTTGAACAGCTTAAAGCTTACGTCGAAAAGCGCACCCCCGACGGCGAGGTTTCCTCGCCATGTCGCGGGAGCAAGAAACAATCTAGCCCTAAGAATTAAGGATGCTTCGCAGTTTTGTTTGCTGGTTTTGATTCATCTCACCGTTAACCTCCTGTCGTCGGTTTAACGGGAGTCCTCTCAAAACGTTTAAGATAGTCAATCAGTAGAAACAGCAACAATCTTTTTTACTAAATATACTAATTACAGAGCGATCTCTTGTAAATTAGCTCCTGCTTTAAGAGAAATATCACTATTTTCCTCTAATTCTAGAAACAGAGAAGTTCCATCAGCCACATTTAAAGATATACCATCTATCCATTTAGACCAGACTTGCAAATCAAACTCAATAATTTGCCGAGAATTGTCTACAAATTCTACTCGATCTGAATTTTCAATATCGTAAGGATTTAGAGCTTCAATAGGTCTATCTGCCACAATTCGACCAGTAAAACGAGAACCATCTGCATCCCCTGTTGCTTCTATATTCCAAGTGTTGCCTTTATTCCAGACAATTAGTCCATCATGTTCGGCAGGGTTATAGTCTGGTTTACCTGAAAATAAAGAATCTGGCCTTAATTCCAATCCGTTACTCTTAACATCAAGCTCAACAGAATTAGAATCATCTGATTTATTATTGTTATTGGTAAAACTGCTATAGGTAATATAGTCACCATTCAAACTAAAATTATTTGGAGCAATTCCTGCAACTAGTGCAACCATTCCATTTTTATAGAAAATACCAGTACCATTAATACCTTGACTATTGGCATTTCTTATTTCATAGTTGCCAGCTTGTCCATGAAGCTGAATGATATCTTGTTTGGGATCGAAATCTGTAATAATAGCATGGTCGAACCAAGTATATTTGGTATAAAAAACTTGATTTTCATCGCCGATAATATATATGTCTCTACCATTTCCTCCTTCAATTAAGTCTTGACCATAACCACCGATAAATGTATCGTCTCCATCTCCACCGACTAGATGGTTTCTACCATTACCGCCAACTAAAGTGTCGTTTCCTGCTCCCCCCAGCAAAGTATCGTCTCCATCTCCACCATCGAGATAGTTATTACCTCCTTTACCTTCTAGGATATCATTGCCATTTAAGCCCACCAAGTAGCTATTTTGGTCTGTTCCTGTAATAGTGTTATTAGAATTAGAACCATAAACAATATCTGGTATATTGCCATTAAAACTAGTATCGATTAAATCATTAGGGGCATTGTTATTAAACTGAGAATTTTGCAATGAAAACGGTCGATTATTTTTACTATACAAAACTCCTGCTTGATTTGAAGCAGAATTAGAGTCAAAATTGGTGTTGTTAATTGTAATCTGAGAATTCCAAAGAGCATCATAAATAGCTCCGCCGTTGACTGCTTGATTGCGTGAAAAATCACTATTAGAAATTTTTGCAGGTACTTCCCCCCACACATACAAACCGCCACCAAGATCGGCCGAACGGTTATTACTGATGATAGTGTTCTTAATTTCGGCAAAACCCATTAACCAAAGACCACCGCCTTTAGCATCGCCATTTGAATTTTTAATTACTTCATTATTAACAATTTCACTATCAGAGATGAGGATTCGGTCTTGATTGTAGCCATAAGCCATGATCGCCCCTCCTTCTCCTGCACCTCGATTATTCTCAAAGCGACTGTTGCGAATGATAAATTCTCCCCCTTCAGTTTCCCCTTGATTAGGCCCTTTGTAGAAACGCTCTTCGTTAGGAACGCTAGCTGCATCTAGATAGATTGCTCCACCGCCACCAGGTACGGGAACAAAATTTTTATTAGCTCCAGGAGTAGAATCATTGCCAATAAAAACAGAATCTTCTACAATCAGGTCACTAGAAGTTACGCGAATTGCACCGCCACCATAGCCTTTGTTATTAGTGAAAACGCTATTGTTGATGCTCAGACTGCCATAAGCAAATAAACTAATTGCCCCTGCACTATAAGATTTATCACTGATAGTTCCCCCGTCATTATTGTCAAAAGTACTATTGATGACCGTCATGATAGTGCCAGCTTGACCGTGTAAAGCTGCTCCATCAGAGACATTATTGATAAAGTCAACATTCTCGATCTTGACTGTACTGTTATTGGTAGCCCAAATTGCTCCTCCTGGTCTTTCTTCGGTGTAACTATTGGCTAAGGTCAAATTGCGTACTGTTAAGGTTTGATTTTGTTGATTCAAGACAAAAAGACCAGTTTTTTCGCCACCACTAATGGTTAAACCTGGAGCATTAACACCATCTATAGTTAAGCTTTTTCCTGTGCGGATATCACTGTTTAAGACAATTGTTTGATTTATTAAACTAGTATCAAATTTTATTGTGTCTCCTGATTGTGCTATGGTAATAGCATTTCTGAGAGAACCAGTTCCCCGATCAGCATTATTGGTGACTGTGATAATCGACATAGTATTTTTGAAATTTTTATGACTTCAAAACTAATTTAGTTTAAGATATTGTGAAGTTAGTGTGATAGTTGTCACTCATAATTGCTTTTGTAACTTAACTTGTAACTTAAACTTAATTTGACAGACCAATTAACACAGTAAATACTTATTAAAAATGGCAATTGTCTTTCAACAACTGCCAAAATTACTTAGAACTTTAATAAAATTCAAATTTTAATGCTGCTCAAAGCGTGATAGTTTTACCTAAAAATTTTTTTCTTGGTTTAAAATTCCTGCAACTTTGTTTGCCATAGCATTCCAAGAATACTTTTCTTGTATCAATTTAGATGCAGCTTCTGTTAAGGATTGATAATTTTCTAAATTCTTACACGCATCAATTATCGTATTGCCCATTTCTTCAACTGAATATCCAGATACCAATAAATGTTCGCGATCGCCAAATTCTTCCAATCCTCTCAGTCCTTCTGGTGTAGATATTACCAACTTTTTACAAGCTAAATAATCTAAGGCTTTATTTCTAGCTCCCCCTGCAACAGCTTCTTTGGAAAAAGGCAAGAGTCCTAGATCGGCATGTATTAAATGAGCTAAAAAATCACTTCGCTCGGGTAAAAAACCAGTAAATGTAATGTTGGAAGGTAATGTTTGAGCGAGTCCGTTTTTATCTCTTCCAATCACAACCAAGTGAATATTTTGCTGACAAGACTCTAGATATTGTGCAACTTTCAAAGTCATAGCAACAGACATATCATTTGTCGGAAATGAAAATGTCTTAGGAGCAATTACTGCAATTATTTTAGCTGGTCGAAGTTGCTCATAAGGATCGGTGTGGGAAGTAGGAGAAACATTTAGCAAATCGTCTGCCACCCCGTTACTAACACAGTAAATCTGACGAGGTAAGGTTTTATACCATTGAGGAATTAGATCGATAATTGATTGACTAGCAGCAATAATTGGTTTTTTAGCATTAATCAAAATACCTTGAGCAATGTAGGTTTTAATCAACTGGGTAAATTGATTAAAACTATTAGAAGCAGAAGTTAAACGAGTCCAATATTCAAAAGCAGAAAGAGTATGAAAATCAAACACTAAACGACATTTTTTTTTCTTTTTCCGAGCGAATACCATCCAAGCAGCTAATCCAGGTAAAGTTTCTTGAGCATAAACAATATCTGGATTAAACTCTGTCATACATTTTTTAATTGCTTGAATATATGCTTTTAAACTTCTATTGTTTATTGATACAGATTGAGAATAGTCAACTGCTGAACAATTTAGTCCTAATTGACACACTTCAAAATGTTGAGATAAATACATTCCCAGGTAGAAAGGTCTGGTGAAGGCACCAAAAGGTTCTTTGGAATCAAGAGTAGAGACAATTAATAAACGTATAGCCAATATAGTTAACCTCGACTTTAATTCAATTAACTACCCTGAAAAGATAGAACAGTAATAGATAAAGGTTCTAGTTCAGTTTTAATATTCGATCCATTCACTGAAACCGAACCAAACTTTTCCCAGGTTACATCGGTTGATTCTGGCGTAGAACCTTTAAGAATCCAACGCTCATTTTGAGTACTTCCTCTGTAATTATCCAATGTTATATTTACAGCTTGAGATACTTCATCTTTGTTAAGCACAAACACATTTAAAGATTTATCATCAGGGTCGTAACTTGCCCAGGAACGGATAGTTCCTGACTTCGAGGAAGAGACCATTTTCTTTTTGAGAAAATTGCCCCAAA
>CAYMWC010000345.1:0-5035 GCA_964393695.1 uncultured Pleurocapsa sp. | reverse complement strand
AGAGAGATCCCTTCGTCTAGCTTCGCTACCAAAACACAAATTGAACACTGCATTACTTACTGCATTAAGTAGTTACTCATTTACATCCGCACCTCACATCATCCAACACCATCCGAATAATATCAGCCTTACTCCTACCAGTCCTCGCCGACAAAATAGATAACTTACGGTGTACCGACTCTCTCAGATCGATAGTAAAACGCTTAGTTCCTTCCTTAGCTTCTACCTGTAGCTTTTCCATTAAGCTTAATTCCTTACTTTCTTTCTCAACTGGCTTTTCTTCTTTCATAGGTGCGATAGGTGTTGATTCATCTTCAGCGGTAGTTATTTCCCTGATTAGCTCCTTGTGCAGCAAAAGGAGGCATTCCATGAGCAGCATCACCTACTAATACTAATCGTTCGTGATAAATCTGAATTACTATACCACGTTTGCGTAGCGCGATCGCTGTTGCTAATCCTACTGGCCCTGCACCAACAATTAAAACATCGTATACTTTACCAGTGTTCATAGCATTCTCCCTTATGAGTCTTTAGTTCTTCAATAAAAGCTTATAGAAATACAAATTTACTAAATTAAATAACAAGTTAATCGCACTGATCAATTAAAATTATGATCATAATTAATTAGCTAAAAACTAAGTATTATTTATGCAACTTCGATTTATAGCCGTATTTTTGCTTTCTATTTGTCTCTGGTTAGGTAGCTGGATTATAACCCCCTCAGCAGCAGCCCTAACCTCTATTCAACTATCAAATCTTTCTTATGAACCTTGTGCTGGAGATGAAGCGAAGGGGAGTGTTGCCAGTGGTGATCTTAGACCAGCTAGCTGTTTTACAATTAAAGGTAAAGCTAAAAACATCTCAGGTAAAACCGTTGTTGATGCTGACGTATATGGGCGTATCTATGATGCCAATGATAACTCAACCTTTGAAAATCGGGGACGTATAGGCACAATTGAAGAAGTTCCCCCTGGAGTGAGTGATTTTGCAATTAGAGTTAGTGTTCCTGCAAATCAACCAACACCTCTAAAACTGAAAAATTTCAAAGCTTCTGGGTTTGCAGGAAAAGTTAGACCTTTTTACTACGACGATTTTGAATACAATAATTAAATTTAAAACCCACCAGCCATAGAAGCAGTTGCAAAAGATGCCAGTGAACCTTGAACAAACTGTAAAAGAAATATTGCCAAAATTGCCGAGATATCAATTCCGCCCAAAGGTGGGATAATCGAACGGAAGATATTTAGATAAGGATCGGTAATGGGACTTAAAAAAGAAATAATTTGTCCTGCCCATTCAGCAGTCTGAAACCAAGACAGCAAGATTCTTACAATTAATAATACAAAATAGATATTCAAAAATTGCACAAGGCTGGTAATTACTAAATTCATAGATTTAATAAACTCCAAGGTGGATTAATATTGGTTGGTGTATTTATCATAACTTTACCTATTTTAATGTAAAAGCCATCGATAGCGAAACGTCATTACAACTAGTAATTACCGACATTAAATTAATCAGTAATTAGCACCGCGCATTTTTCCTGGGTTTAATAAGCCAAAGGGATCTACTTGTTGTTTAAAAGCTACTTTCTCTGGATCGATTTGTTTGTTCCCTCCATCTTCAATCGTGTAGACATGGGGATTAGCGATAAACGCCCCTTGAGATTCATGATCGCGAATAATCTCGTTTAATCGTTCTTCGGTGGTGTAACGAATTAGTTGTAATCCTGCTGGCACAGCTTGACTGCCTGCACGTAAGAATTCTAAGTGAATCATGATTTCATCTCCAGCTTGTTGATACAATCGCTCAAGTCTTTCTAAGGTGAAATAAAAAGTTTGCAGGTAAGTTAAATTACGATCTACACTCCGAGCATGAAGAGTTGTGTGATTCCACGTAAATTCTAGGAGGCTAGTGCCTTTGATTGCTTCCGTTGCACTTTTGTTATAAGTTATCTCTCCCTGATATTCTTGAACTAAAGCTTGTAAAGCTGCAAAATCGTACTCCGATACCATCAAAAGAGCGCAATGTTTACCTGAAGGGAGATAGTTTTGCAAAGCAGCAAAATAACTAGGAATAGGATCAGCATGAATACTAACTAGTTTTTTGACAATACCATTACTGTCACTAAGAGCCTGTCCAAACTTAGCAGCCGTCATGAAATCATCAAAAATTACGATCGCTTCCTGCCAAGGATAAGCAGGGGCAAGAGGAATTTCTAGTTCGGTAATAATGCCCGTCGTACCATAAGCATGAAGTACTTTTTGTACCTCGTCTCCCTGTAATTCTAAAACTTGGGGATGCTCTTCTAAAGTTACTATCCGAACTCTTTTTAGATTACCGCGATCGCTTATTTGTCCATAGTTAATTGAACCCATCCCTACACTACCACCACCAATAAATCCGCCAATACTAGCTGTACGATAGGTTGAAGGTGCCATCCGTAATTCCCAGCCAATTTCTCTAGCTTGTTTATCAAAGGCTGCCATTCTAACCCCTGGTTGTACACAGGCTATTCCAGGCTTTAACCATTTGATCTGATTCATTTTGCTGGTATCGAGGATCATACCTCCTTGAAGAGGAATACATTGACCATAATTACCTGTACCTGCACCTCTAACTGTTAGGGGAATTTGATGTTTGACGCAAGTTTGAGCAATTTGAATGACTTCTGCTTCAGTCGTCGGAAAAACAGCTATATTTCCTCGCTTGCCTTCTAATTGCGCTGTTAGAATTGGGCTGAAATGATAATAATCGAGAGATAATTTAGTTAATCGCTCGCGATCGCTAATAATTTCAATTCCCTCTAATTCCTGAGCGATCGCTTGGTAATCTATAGTGCTATTTGTCTTCATTTATCAGTAAATCATGTATATGCTTTGGGCTTGCTCAACCCAAACTAAAAGAGTTTCGGTTGCGTCATTACCTCATCAATTTCATAACCCAAATGTTGGTAAGCTCTAGCTGTAACCATTCTGCCTCGATGGGTACGACTGAGGTAGCCGATTTGTAATAAATACGGCTCATAAACCTCTTCTATAGTTTTACGATCTTCGCCTGTCGCAGCAGCGATCGCTTCTAAACCCACAGGTCCGCCATTAAATTGTTCAATAATAGTATTTAAAACCAAGCGATCTGTCCAATCTAAACCTTGAGCATCAACATCAAACACATCCAGGGCGGTTGCTGCTAATTCTTCGTTAATAGTAGCTTCTTTCTGCACTTCGACATAATCCCTCACTCGCCGTAACAAACGATTGGCAATACGAGGTGTTCCACGAGAGCGACGGGCTATTTCTGCTGCCCCAGTTGGAGTAACTGAGGTATTAATAATTTCAGCAGTACGTTGAACGATCGCAGTCAATTCATCAATTTCATAGAAACGCAGTCTTTGAATTAGACCAAAGCGATCGCGTAAAGGCGACGAAAGTGAACCTGCTTTAGTGGTTGCCCCCACTAGGGTAAAAGGTGGTAAAGGCAGACTACGGATTTTAGCAGTTTGCCCTTTCCCCACAGTGATATCTAAACGAAAATCTTCCATCGCTGGATAAAGTAATTCTTCCGTCATGCGATTTAAACGGTGAATTTCATCAACAAACAGAATATCGCCTGGTTTGAGGTTAACCAACAAGCCTGTAATGTCTCTAGGACGTTCTAAAGCTGGTGCAGAGGTAATCTTGCAGTCAACTCCCATCTCGGCTGCCAAAATCAAAGACATCGTAGTTTTACCTAAACCTGGAGGCCCATAGAGCAGCAGATGATCTAAAGAATCTTTTCTACCTTTAGCAGCAGCGATCGCAATATTGAGGATTGACTTTAAGTCTTTTTGTCCAATATAGTCCGCTAATCGCTGAGGGCGAATTTTTTCTTCGTTTTGTTCTGTTTCCTCGTTATTTGCCTGGGCAGACATTAAGTTAATTTCTGGATCTTGTCTCTTAGGTTGAGGAGACGGTTTAGGGCTAGAATTCTGGGTGTCGGAAGATCTTTTAATTGCCATTGCAACTCTTTAATAGACAAAACCAGTCAGAGAGACCGCGCCGTCTCCAATCCGAGGACATTGTCCCCTGATGGGATAAATAAAACGACGGGGCTGATTTTGACTTCGTGAATATACTCTCTCTATCTGAATATACTATCTCTATTCCTCAACCTGCGAAATGTCCGTTTAAAGCTAAAAGCTAAAAGCTAAGAGCTTTTATTAAAACAATTGCCATTCCTTGCTAGCTAATCTTTTTAGTTGATTCAAACGGTTTTTGACATAAAAATCATCTAGTTTAGACCAATTATCAATTGCTGTGGCGTTAATACTAATTGCCCAAGCCCAAATATGAGCCATTTGTGTTAAAGCTTGCAAAGATGAGATTTCCACCTCGGTAAGCTCTGTCACTGTTTGGTAGCCTTCAAAAAAGGCATCTCTAACTCGACGATTTATACCCGCACTCAAAGAAACCTGTAAAAACTTGGCAAGGTCAAAAACACGCCACCCATAACCACACTGATCAAAATCAAAAAGAGTAATTTGATTATCTGTTGTAAAGTGAACATTACCACTGTGAGGATCGCCCCAGCAAACAGTCCAGAGAGGAGATATTTGTTTAAGACAAGTTAACTGTTGTTTGATCTTGTTAATCGTATCGGTTAAATAAACTAAATCTTTCTGGCAGTGGCGCAAATAAGGAGTAATTATTGCTAAAGAATCATCTAGTAAATATTTAAGATTTAAGGGTTGGCGAGGGGTTTTATTGTTAAAGCTGAGGGATATTTGGTGGATTTGACTTAAAGTTTGCCCCATAATCGTACTCTGTTCAATATTCAAATCTCCTTGAGGAATTTGCCCTGGGGCATAGGGGAACAGAGCAGCATAGCGATCGCCTTCAACAGCATTAATAGTTACAAACAGCTTACCATCTTTAGTTTTGAGGGGGTTAGCGACAGGAATATTTTGTTGATTAAGGAAATCTAAAAATTCTAGCTCAAATTGGATATCTGACTGCGATCGCCAGTGATGATGGGAGACTTTGAGAATATAAGACTG
>CAYMWC010000344.1:0-5067 GCA_964393695.1 uncultured Pleurocapsa sp. | reverse complement strand
GTACCCTCCAAGAATTCCTTGCAGGTTTAGAAGATAGCTCTTTTTCTAGCACTGAAATCCTCGCCGAATTAGTGAGATTGGGTACTCTAAAAATTAAGCTGGTCAAAATGGAGGAAAGACGGGCTATCTATCACAAGAAAACTGGCATCTTGAGCGATCGCCTGGATAACCATATTCTCCATGAAGGCTCGGATAATTTTACTCGCGCTGCCCATTCCAGGAATGCTGAGAGCGTCACTTTTCTCTACTATTCAGACCCCATCGACTTAGACGCTATTAAAGAGAGCATTCTTGAATTTGATGAGGAGTGGCAAGACAGCGAACTAACCTTTGACCTCAGCCAAGAATTTTTAGAGCAAATAATCGCCGAACGCGATCGCCGTCAAAAATTAAAGCAACCTGTTATTGAATCTATTACTCCCGATGAATTCCCTAATGGAGAAACTACCCCAGTTGAAATTACAGGAAATAATCTAGATCGAGTTGAAACTATTGAAGTTGCTGATAACGATTTAGTTAAAGTCACTATCGATAGTCGAGAACCAGACCGCATCATCGGTCAAGTTGAAGTATATCCCGACCATCCACCAACTTCTCTCAAGAATTTTAAAGTTAAAACTACTACAGGGATATACGATGTCTCTCCAGAAAAACCCGTCTCTGTCAGTTCTGACCTTAAAATTCCAGAATTTGGCGAAATTGAAGGATTCAAGCAAGCAGTCGAATTAATCTTGGCAGTCAAACACGGGCAACCTCAAGACTTTCTCTACTGGCTGGCAATGGAACGTCCTCACCTGCTGCGAGTCCAACAGAGCGACACACTAGATGAATTTGTCTACCAAGGAATTTTATTCGAGCATCAAAAATCAGGCGCGCAGCACTGTCTTAGAGTCATGCAAGATTTTGGCGTGGCGGTTTGTGCCGATGCGGTGGGTTTGGGGAAAACTCGGTTAGCAGCAGCAGTGGCTAAACTGTACCGCCATGAAAAAGGTCAAGCTAAGGTGGCAATCGTTGCTGCCAAAAAGCTTCACGACAACTGGGAGCGGGAAATGAGCGAACTTGGCTTTAGAGGAAATCACCTTGATTACGAACTCTACAACAAAAACTTGATGAGTCTCAAAGGCAACCGATTTTTAGATGACTTTAATCGCTATGGTGGTGCGGATCTGATCGTTATTGATGAGGCTCATGAAGGAATTCGTAACTATCGAAATCGCATTCATCAAATTTGTTTGCAGATTCAACAGAGCGATCGCCAAAGGCGCAGCGAAGCTGATCGCGCCTCTGAAAGAGAAAGACATTTCCTGCTCTTGACAGCTACCCCATGGAATAACCGTCGCGAAGATATCTATAATATTCTTTCTCCATTCCTTTCTCGTCCAGAAGGATTCAAAGATTTAGATTTTCCCCTAGAAGTAGCATTATGGTTCGAGCGTCGAGATGCAGGAGTCGAAAACTTTACCGACAATACCAATTTATTCCGTCGCACCTATCGCGAGTTATTTCTCCAACGCACCAGACAGATGCTTAGAGAAGCTACTCCAGATCTCAATCTCTATGCCAAACGAGTAGCTCAATGGTTGCCCGTAGTATTTGAATCAGATACAGAGCAAGCATTAGACCAAATTTTCACTCAATTTGAAACCAACCTCTATATTCCTTCTGCCGATCCGATACGTTATCTCAAGGGCAGTACCGAACAGCGATCGCTCCTCGCCAACCAGCGTCGCTTCTTTTTACAACGGGCAGAGTCGAGTATGTATGCTCTGGGTCGCACGATTAAGAACTTTAGCGATCGCATTGCTTTGGTTAAAGACAGATTAGAAAAGGTTACTCCCGATGCTGATGGACTCAAAGAATTCTTGTTGCTGCATTACGAATTTGGATCTAAGAAAAAAGATAAATCATTAGATGTCTTGGATCTAAGCGATGACTGGGATGAAGATTATTTAGAAGATGAAGAAGACGAAGACGAGGATGAAGCCAATGAGAAGAAAGAGGAAAAGCGTCAACAACTACGCAAATCCATAGATCTTGCTACCGATGCCCTGCGAGATGACTCAATCAGAGCTAAAGAAATTTACTACCAAATTATCTCTGACTGCGACAGCGACTTAGCTCAACTTAAACAGATTCAGAAACTACTAGCGGATGAATTTGTCAAAGACCACAAACGGGAACAAGTTACCCAGAAAGTCAGAGAAATCGTCAGTCAGGGTCATAAAGTTCTCCTAATTTCCACTTTTTCAGATACGGTGATCGATTACTATCGCTACATGGCAAAAGAAGGCGCGATCGCCGACTGTGGAATTGGCATGGTGATTGGTTCTAATAAACTTTACTACAACAGCGATTTAGACTATCCAATCAAAGTTAGTCCTAATAATGCGGTCAAACTCGCGCATTCCCTTGCGCCTAACGGCGACGCGGGGTCGCTCGTCAAAACAACTAAACAAAAAACTGGACTGAAGCGACAGCAAATATTCCGACTTTTTGCTCCTACTGCTACTTGTAGAAATCCTGCCGAACGTCCGCAGTCAGAAGAAGAAATCGCCGTTCTTATCGGCTCGGAAACTCTCTCAGTCGGTCAAAATCTTCAAGATGCAGATTACCTGATTAACATCGATCTGCCCTGGAATCCGATGATCCTAGAGCAGCGTATTGGACGCATCGATCGCCCCAAACAAAAGCGAGTTGAAAATATTTACATTTACTATGCCAATAGCGAAAGTCAATTACTCAGACAAGCCAGCCGTTTGTCTAACTTAAATAAAAAACTGGTTGGCGATCTAGTTGAAGAAAGTGGCACGATTCGCAACATTGAGCGAATCGATACTCTAGGAGCTTCAATCTATGGCGATACCCTCTTTGATGATGAAATTTTGCCTGGATACATCGATTTCATTCATAGCTTAGTCAAAGCCCGATCCTTGGAGCAAGGGAGTTTACAAGAAGACACTTATCAAAAACAAGAAACTAACCGCGACCTCTACACTCAAAACGAAATCTTGCATAGTGAAGAACTCAGAAAACTAATTGAGGAATTAGGATTCGATTACCAAGCCAATCCCATTGCTGTCGGACATCGTAACAATGAACCTGATGAACCCAATTATCTTGTAGCACTTACCCTAGAATATTATGGCCCAAATGGCGAACCGATTCCCGAACAAAAACAAACAATTTACTGGAACGACCTCACACAAGAAAATGATGGCTACGGAATAGCGGTTTCTTCAGCATTTAAAACCCCAGCAGCAGGTGAGGTAGTTTCAGCGAAAACTATTCTGACTATTACTCATTCTTTGTACGAACAACTGGTGAAACTCAAGCAACAGCGTTATTCCGAATTAGAACAACCAGAAACTTTAGAAAACATCAACTTAACTTCTGAGCGGATTAGTAAAATCCAGAAGCGAATTATGGCAATGGATAGTTTTCCGTCTGGCATCAACCGTAAAACCGTCAAAGATACTTTGAAGAAACTTAATTCTGGAAAGGAGCAAAAGAAAGTCCAAAAACTGCTGCGAGATTGCACCGATGGCGATAAAAGTCAGCTAAACGATGATGAGTTCATTAAGCAACTAGTTAAGGATACAGAGATTCTTAATTTACTAAATCTTGAAAGGATTAAACCTACCAGCTTGAAAGCTTCTTTATCAGCTTTGCTTTTGAGAACGCAAGTAAAGTAGCGATATGCCCTAAAGGATTCCCTAAAGGGCGACACGTAGTTAGTGCTTTAGCATACACCTTCGGATAAGCTTCGCGTCACAATTAATACTGTTTCTAATTAGTTTTCAGCTATCAAACAACTAAAAATCTGAAAAATAATATTCTTGATTTCTATCAAGTTTTTTTTCTATTTCTTCTAAAGACAAGATAGTCCATGTTTCTGTACTTACTTCAGATCCATTATCTATATCTACATTAAATGTAGCACCTGAGTTGTTTAATTTTATAATATTACATAATGAACCTTTTATATTAATATAGATTCTCTTTAAATCATTATTTTTTGTTTTGAAAACTTCTAATTGTATATCTTCATTTGAATCAAATTCTGAATCTACTAAAGATAATTCTTCAGTTATTACTGTGGGAATTTCATTCTCTTTTTCTATCGTTCTACAAACCTCATTTTCTGCTAAATATATTTCTCCTTCAGTGTTTTGATAACCATAGCTAATAAATAGTTCACCAGATTGTCCTTCTTTTGTTGATGTATAAATTCTCATAATCTTTTGCATTTTAAGCATTTATATATTTGGATGTTCTCTATTTGTATTCCCAAAAACTATCCTCAATCTAACTAAATCGCAATATTTATTTTGTCTCGCTAATCGCTCGATTTATTTCGGCTTGCCTCCACAAGATGGAAATTTTAGCACAACCTTTCCCGACAGTTAACCTGCCTCCGATTCCCCTTCTGTGTTGTGCTTTTCGGCGCTTATCTTGGGTGTCGGCAAGCCTAGAATTGGGTTGATCTGCTTCCCCGCACAGCGATCGCGGGGAGAGAAGAGAAAAGAGAGAGAGGATGGGTGGGGTGTTCGCCTCTTTTCGGCGGTTTTGCATATATTGCCTGCTGTGTCTTGTTTTTGGCTTGTTTTTATGTGTCGGTCATGCTATGATTGTTGTTGTTGGTTCTTTTGTTTGCCGTGTCTGTTCTCGTTTCGTCTTCGGTCTTTGTTGCTCTTGTTTCCGTCGGTTTTTCGGGTTCTCGTTCTCCGTCTCCTGGTGCTTCGGCTGCTCTCTCTGCGTTGCTGCCTTCCGTTGCTTCTGGCGTGCGGGTTTCGGTTGGGTGTGCGCGTGGCGTTGACTCGCTTTGTCGGTCTTTCTTTGCTGGTTCTTCCTCGCTGTTGGTGTTCTCTGTTGCCTCTGGGCGGTTTGGTTCTGGGCGTTCTGCTTTTGCCCGTCGTTCTTCTCGCTGCGTGTTGTCCGTGGCTGCTGGTTCTCGTGGTCTGTTGGTGGCTCTGCCTTCTGCTCCTGTTTGCCCTGCTGGTGTTCGTCCGTCCCGTTCGTTTTTTGGTGGTGGTGAAGTGTATCAAAATAATAACCTTACACAACAAC
>CAYMWC010000343.1:0-5082 GCA_964393695.1 uncultured Pleurocapsa sp. | reverse complement strand
GTCGTAGTTGTAAGATAAATCAATGTTCTCTATTTCATGAGTATATTGTAGAACCTTTTGAATATACTAATTACCATACTCAATCTAAAGAGCTTACAGAAGCAAAGAAATCTAATTCCTTTCTAAAATCTGGTAATGCTCAAGCCATGCAACAAACTTTGCGTAAGCTAGACAGAGCATTCAATGAAATGCAATCTTTAGGTAAGGGTTTTCCTAGATACAAAAAGAAAATAAAGTCTTTTAACATCTTAGGAAAGTTTTCTAGAGAAGGTAATGTTTTAACAATGCCTTTGCTTAAATCAATTAAGTTTAGAAACTCTAGAGATATTCCAGAAGGGTTTAAGATTAAGCAAATTCAAATCATTAAAAAAGCATCAGGTTATTACGCCAATGTAATGATTGAACTAGATGTTAATGTTGTTGAGCCTACTCCTCATGGTCATGCTGTGGGATTAGATGTAGGTATTCAGAATATGTTAGCAACCTCGGATGGAATAGTTATTACAAGACCAAAGTTCTTAGATAAAGCACTGCGTAAGATTCAATTACTACAAAGAAAGCTTAAAAAGAAAAAGATTGGTTCTAATAAATCGAAGAAACTACAACATCGTATTGCTCTATTACATGAAGCAGTAGCAAATAGACGTAAAGATTACCATTTCAAACTAGCTCATCAACTGTGTGAAGGCATTGGAATGATATTTGTTGAAGATATAAACTTGGTATCATGGAGTAAAGGCTTATTTTGTAAGCAATCTCTTGATATGGGTTTAGGACAATTCTTTAATATTTTAGAGTATGTTTGTTCTCAAACAGATACCTTGTTCATGAAGGTAGATAAAAATTATACATCTCAGATTTGCCCTAACTGTGGGACTCATACTGGTAAGAAAACACTAGAACAGAGAATACATAAATGTTCTAAATGTGTGTATGAGTGTGATAGAGATGTAGCTGCTGCTCAAGTAATTAGAGATAGAGGTTTAGAAAATATTGCGGTCGGAATGCCCGTAATTAAACAGCCCAGTGATGGCGTTCTGGCGGGGGCGAAAGCAAGCGTCAAGAGTCTATATGGGAATCCCTCTGCTCCGCAGATGGGAGGTTCAAAGATCTTAGTCCAATCAGTAGGTAAAATTTGATTCTGACTTCTGACTCCTGACTTCTGAGTCCTGTTTAGACAAGATATATCTCAATTCTTATACAGATCATCACAATAAAATGCCCAAGCACCTCCCAATAAACTAGTTACTAAGGCTGCGATCGCACCTACTGTCCACCAACCTATTCGTCCTAACCTAGGGGTTAATTTGCTGCTCAATACCGTAATGCCTTTAGAAGCAATATAAGCTGTAATCGCAATCACCACAATTACAAAGAACAACTCTAATAAAATAGATTTAATATTTTTTTGATATAAATTTTCTTGAAAGTAAATATTCCAGATCACCATACACATTGCCACATCAGCAACTGTCAAAAACATTTCCTTGAGAGAGTCTGAATTAACTTTTGGTGCTCCTGCTACTAGGGCAATACTAAAGACTGTAGCCAGAATCGCTAAGCAAGATTGTTGTCTTTTTTGAGTTAAATTGTCCATTTTTTGCCAATTTTTCGCTTTTTAGTCATATATAGTGATATTTGACCTTAAGATTTTGGATATGATCTGCCTGGAATCAAATTATTAAAACATTTTTAAGGTTGCGATCGCCAGAAGGCAAAAATTAAATTGTTCTTATTAAGATTGCCACCGATAGCAACACTAACAGCAATTTTCCGAAAATTATTACTGGCGATCGCTTTGGCATTATTTTTATCAATCCAAGTTTCAGGATCGTTACGCTCAATTAGAGTTAACACTCGCTTGTTCTTGTGGAGGCGAAACAGCAGTATTTTGCTCTGCTGGGCGGCTACTGAGCAACCAAAAAATGGCTGGAATAATTAAGCTAAAAATAACAATGCTTCTTTTATGCTCTTGCATAGATAGTCCAAGTAATCAATAAGTCGGTTAGCATTTAGTTTCTTGAGCGAAATAAGCCAATAGCAAGATAAAAGCTCAATGCATAAAAGAAGATTTGTTTTTTAAGTAAACTTTAAGTAAACTTTCTGTATTGTAGGAAGTTTCTCGTCCCTATTGAACCGTTAAAATACTGAAAACTAAAAATTATGACTGTTATAATTCGATTTTAAGGTAACGATATATTTACTTAATTTCGCTGATTTCCAAGGCTGTGTCTACCCTGCGGTTCGCCAATTATTAGTATTTTCTGACTATTGATTAAGATATAAATAGATAATCAAAAATAATTTGGGTTCAACAATTCTCTCAATGGAAACATCAGAATTAAAACGCGCTATCGAAACTATCTCTTTACGCCTGGGTAAAGCCCAGGAGTATCTTTGACCCCCCTGCCATCATTGCTAAAATCCAAGATTTGGAGCAAAGAGCAGCACAACCTGATTTTTGGGATGATCGCTATTTAGCCCAGCAAATTTTACAAGAATTAAACGATCTTAAGTCCAATTTAGAGCAATATCAGCATTGGCAGAATTCTTTAGAAGATACAAAAGCGATCGCTGAATTATTGGAATTAGAATCAGACACAGCGTTAGCAGCAGAAGCTCAAAGTAACTTAGACAAACTTGATAAAGAGCTAGAACTGTGGGATTTACAACAGCTGTTATCTGGTACTTATGACACCAAAGGCGCGATTTTAACTATTAATGCTGGTGCAGGTGGTACAGATGCTCAAGACTGGGCAGAAATGCTACTGCGAATGTACACTCGCTGGAGTGAGAAGGAAGGCTACAAAGTACGTTTAGCAGAATCTTCTCCAGGGGATGAAGCAGGAATCAAATCTGCGACTCTAGAAATTGAAGGACGTTATGCTTATGGCTATTTAAAAGGTGAAAAAGGTACACATCGCCTAGTTAGAATTTCTCCCTTTAACGCTAACGGCAAAAGACAAACTAGCTTTGCTGGAGTAGAGGTAATGCCTAATTTAGGAGATGAAGAATTAGATATTGAAATTCCTGACAAAGATTTAGAGATTAAAACTTCTCGTTCTGGGGGTGCAGGTGGACAAAATGTTAATAAGGTAGAAACTGCCGTCCAAATTACTCATTTACCCACCAAAATTGCTGTACGTTGTACGGAAGAGCGATCGCAATTACAAAATAAAGAACGAGCATTAGCTCTACTGAAAGCTAAGTTATTAATTATCGCCGAGGAACAACGAGCCAAGGAAATTGCGGAAATTCGTGGTGATATGGTCGAAGCAGCTTGGGGTAATCAAATCCGTAACTATGTTTTTCATCCCTATCAAATGGTTAAGGACTTACGCACCGAAACGGAAACTACTGATATTAATGATGTAATGGATGGCAACCTCAATACTTTTATTGAAACCTATTTGCGTCAACACAGCGATCAGTAAACAGTTAGCAGTGACCAGTTAAAACTTATTTTAGCTATTGGTTTTTAGCTTTTGATCATCGGTTGTTTCTGTATGAGATTTTTTCAGTTGAATAACTGCTTGGCGAAAACCTAAAACTACCAAAATATTAGAAAGAGTTAGAAACACTTCTGCACTACCATGTAACCAATCAACGTTAGCTAAGGATTTACCGTAATGTACTTGGGCGTAGATGCCAGCAGGTATTGTTACTGCTACAAAAACCAAGAGAACATAAAATCCGATCAAGGCTAAACGCGGTGTTTTTTCCGAACGAGTTATAAACCACAAAAAACCTAGATAAGGAAATAAAGAAATCGCAAACAAACTGTCTTTATTCATCATTTAAAAGTCTAAGGGATAAAGGATCAATAATCAGGAAAAAGCAAATTACTGTCTTAAAAACTCTCACTTAATTCCAGATTTTTCAGAATTACGCCAAATTCCCCAACCTGCAATACATAATGTCAAGTTGCCTACCACAGTCATTGATGCTTGTAAGGTAACTAACCATTCCAAAGATTGAGAATTATCAAAAAAATGCCAAGTACAAGCACACATAGCACCAACTAAGGCAGGTAACATAGCAAAAGATAAATTATACCAAGAGCGATCGCCCGTAATTTCCCCATACTGCCAAATATAATAAATAGCAGCAGCCCATTCAAGAACGCTCGAAACATGAACTATCCAAGTCGGAATTGACAATGCGTGCATTATTGATTACTAATTACTAATTACTAATTACTAATTACTGATTAGCTAAAAACGATGAGTGATGAATGATGAATGATGAATGATGAATGATGAGGAATTTATTGATTACTAATTACTAATTATTAATAACTATTGATTGCAATTTTCTAATCACCAATAACTAACCACTAATCAATCCTTCATCGTTCATAATTCCTAATTCATCGTTTTAGCTTCGTTTCCAGCCACTCTATGACTTGTTTGCCCAAGCTAACATTATTCAACCGATCTATTTCTCTAATTCCTGTAGGACTAGTGACATTAACCTCTGTTAAATAGCCACCAATAACGTCTAGCCCCACAAAATAAAGATTATCAGCCTTTAATTGCGTTGCAACCACCGCACATATTTCTTTTTCTTTGTCCGTAATATCTACTTTAGCTGCTTTTCCCCCTACTGCCATATTGCCTCGAAATTCATTGCCACTAGGAACACGATTAACTGCCCCAATCGGCTTGCCATCTAACAAAATAATTCTTTTATCTCCCTCTTTAGCAGCAGGTAAATATTCTTGAATCATTACAGGTTCGCGTCCCTGTTGAGTGCTAACCTCAATTAAAGAGTTAAAATTGCGATCGCCCGCTTCTAAAAACAGAATTCCTTCGCCTCCTTTACCTCCTAAAGGCTTTAAGACAGCAGATTGTTTTTCATTAACAAACTGAGCAATTACCAATTTATCCTGACTAACAATAGTTTCAGGAATCACAGAAGTAAATTGGAGTGCATATACTTTCTCGTTGGCATTTCTCAATCCCTTGGGAGAATTAACCACTAACGTTTTGTTGGGATCAATTAAATCTAGTATGTAGGTTGCATAGAGATAAGGAACAGTAACAGGAGGATCGGTACGCATAAACACAGCGTCCATTTCCT
>CAYMWC010000342.1:0-5087 GCA_964393695.1 uncultured Pleurocapsa sp. | reverse complement strand
CAATCTTGAATTAGCAATGGGTTTGAGTGAAGTATTGATAGCCAAAAATCCTGAACTGAGTTTTCAAGATGTAGTTGCCAAGATTGGAGGAGTCGATGGCACAGCACCATTGCCAGCTCAAGTGGCACTAAAAAAGTCTCAGAAGACAGGGGAATGTGAAATTTTATTGGAGTTACCTTGTTACGATTCTCCCCAGGTTTCGATTATTATTCCTGTCTATAATCAAATTGACTACACCTTTAAATGTTTACGCTCTATTGCCGAACAGGTTAGCTCTGACCTGGCTTTCGAGGTGATTGTGATTAATGATTGTTCTAGTGATCAAACCGCGACTATCCTAGATCAGGTCAAAGGCTTAAAACGTATTGACCACTCAGAAAATCTGGGTTTTGTTCATAGTTGTAACCGAGGGATTGATGCAGCACAAGGAGAATATATTTATTTCCTGAACAACGATACTGAATTACGTCCCCAAGCTTTAGAAGAGCTGTTATTAATTTGTCAAGAAGATTCATCTGTGGGAGCAGTCGGCTCAAAACTAATTTATCCTGATCATAGTCTCCAGGAAGCAGGAGGGATTATTTGGCAGGATGGTTCAGGCTGGAATTATGGCAGAAATGAAAATGCTTATGCCCCCGAATACAATTATTTGCGTCCTGTAGATTATTGTTCAGGGGCTAGTTTATTAGTCAGAAAATCGGCTTTATTAGCTTTGGATGGATTTGATCCTGATTTTGCTCCCGCCTATTATGAAGACACCAATCTTTGTTTCGCGCTCCGCCATCAACTTGGGCTAAAGGTGATGTATCAGCCTAAATCTGTAGTCGTCCATCATGAAGGAGTCAGTTGTGGTGTTGAGCTGAGTAACGGTATTAAACGCTATCAGTCAATTAATAGGGCGAAGTTTACTACTAAGTGGGCAAAAGAATTACAAGACTATCCTCTCCACCAAGGTTCTGTGTCCGTAGCTGCTGCCAGTCGAAAGCACTCAGGCAAAAAAAACATTCTAGTAATTGATCTTTATGCTCCTTGCTATGACAAAGAATCTGGTGCCCGTCGGTTGTGGCAACTACTCAAAATTTTCAAAAAACTTGATTATCACGTAATTTTGGTCGCCGATAATGGAGTTAAAGAACAACCCTATATTGACCAGCTCCAGAATTTACAAATCGAAGTTTTATATACCCAAGAAGGTTATGGCAATTCGATTCTCCAGCAGGTAGAAGCGAGGTTATCTTTAGTCGATATTGCTTGGGTATGTCGTCCCGAACTATATGAGAAATATGCTGAGTTAATTCGCCAAAATTCTCAAATCAAACTCGTCTACGATACCGTCGATCTGCATTATTTAAGAATGAAGCGGGGGTGGGAGCTATCGCCTCAATCCCATACCATTGAAAATATGCGCCAGTGGGTAAGGATGCAAGCACGAGAATTAAAAGCTTCTCACGAAGCGGATTTGACTGTAGCAATTACTCCTGTTGAGCAAAAAATTTTACAACAACAAAAAGTCAATAATGTAGCAGTAATTCCCAATTTACATCTACCTTACCAAGGAGATAAACCAGACTTTGCTCAACGAAAAGGCTTGTTGTTTATCGGCAGTTATAATCATCCACCCAATATCGATGCAGTTCAATGGCTATGTCAAGAAATCATGCCCTTAGTATGGTCACAGTTGCCAGACATCCAAATAACTTTGCTGGGCAACCTGCCCACGGAAGAAGTTAGGGCATTGGCTAGTGATCAAGTAACAGTGACTGATTATGTAGCGGATGTTGCACCTTATTTTCTCAGTCATCGGATATTCGTCGCCCCCTTGAGATATGGAGCAGGTATGAAAGGCAAAATCGGTCACAGTTTGGAATATGGCTTACCCCTGGTGGCAACTACAGTAGCGATTGAAGGGATGAATTTGACTCACGAACAGAATGTTTTGGAAGCCAACCAAGCCCAAGAATTTGCTCAACAAATCATTAGATTATATACAGATGAACAATTGTGGCAGCAATTAGCAGCCAATAGTGGAAGTGCGATCGCCCCTTTTACTCCTCAAGTAGTTAAAGAACAGTTGCAGCAACTCTTCCAAAATCTCTAATTACAATGAGAGCTAAATACAGTAACAACTTATTGACAATTAAGAATCATGATTGCAGTTAGAGACGACATTCAGCTTACTCCCCAAGAATATTTAGACTGGGAAGCACAGCAAACCGCGAAATATGAATATATTGATGGTCAAGTTGTCGCAATGACTGGCGGTACAGTTAGTCATGGTGCGATCACTGCTAATATTTTTTATCAGTTAAAGTCGCATTTACGGGGTAGTGATTGTCACCCATTTATTTTTGATGTCAAACTGGGAATTTCCGCTAATGGGCCATTTCACTATCCTGATGTCATGGTTAGTTGCGATCAAAGGGATCGAACAGCAACTAAATATATTAGTCATCCTTGTTTAATTATTGAAGTGCTTTCACCCAGTACCGAAGCATTTGACAGAGGTAAAAAATTTCAAAATTATCGTCAGCTTGCTAGTTTTAAAGAATACGTTTTGATTAGTGCTGAACAAAAACTTATTGAAGTTTTTCGACTTAATCAGCAAGGTATTTGGGAATTATATACCTATACAGAAGATATGCAATTGCAGTTGACTAGCATAGATTTAAATTGTGAATTTAATTTGGTTTATGAGGAAGTAATTTTGGAGTAATTTTGCCTGACTACTTAAAAGTATTCTTCTAAGTAATTACACGGAAATAAAATTGAGTTTTTAAGCGAGCGATGACAAACTACAAAAATATCAAAAAAAATAGTTAATTTAATACAATTTTGTTGTATAATACAACAAACATTATTGTTATCAAAAATATAACCAGTAAACTTATAGTTTAGGGCATTTAATATCTTGAATAAAGTCAACAGAAAAAGGGAAATGTCTTAATTTTGGCTTCATCTGCTATAGGCATCTCTTGCTAATGTATCTGCTTTGGCAGATGTACATTACTGTGTTTTTAGAATTTTAAAAATCAATCAATTAAACTTAAAGTTATTTGTTTAACCTCAACATGACCTCCCTTAAATCTCATAGTAATGGAAAAACAATAAATAATTTTTCTTCCATAGAATGGTTGACTACCCAAGCAGTTGCCAAGCACAAAGAAGGCAAATTAGAAGAAGCGATCGCTTTTTATTTAGAAGTAATTGAATTAGATAATAATCAACCAGCTTGGGTATACGGTAATGCGATTACTTTGATGGCTCAAGTCGATCGTTTGGATGAGGGTTTGGAGTTAGGAGAAAAGGCTTTAAACCTTCACCCAGAATCCGATGAAATTTATCGTGCGATCGGAACTATTCATCAGAAAAAAAATAATTCAAATACTGGAATTAAAAATATTACAAAACAGATAGAATGGTTGACTACAGAAGCCGTTACTAAGCACAAGGAAGGTAAAATCGATGAGGCGATCGCTTTTTATTTGGAAGTAATTGAGCTAGATCGTAATCAACCTGCCTGGGTATATAGTAATGCCATTACTTTGATGACTCAAGTTAATCGTATAAATGAGGGATTGAACTTAGGAGAAAAAGCTTTAAAAATTTATCCAGAGTCTGATGAAATTTATCGAGCGATTGGGGTTGTATATGAAAAACAAAAAGATGTATCCAATTGTATTGAGTATTATCAAAAAGCGATCACCTTAGAAACCATGCAACCAGATTGGCTTTATTGCAATTTAGCCAAGCAATTGCTAAACAATGAGCAAATTACAGAAGCAGTAAAGATTAGCAATCAAGGAACACAATATTATCCCAATTTCTATCCTCTATACTATACTTTGGGTCAAGCTCTGATGGCAGAGTCAAAATGGGATCAAGCTATTTCTGCCTATCGTAGAGTGCAAGAATTAAATCCTAGCTGGTTAGAAATAGAAGAAAAGTTGAATTTAGCTATTTATCAAAAAAATCAATCAGAAAGATACTCAAATAACTATATAGAAACCTTGTCTTCCATAGAATGGTTAACTACTCAAGCAGTTGCTAAACATAAAGAAGGAAAAATAGAAGAGGCGATCGCTTTCTATTTAGAAGTAATTGAATTAGATGATAATCAACCTACCTGGGTGTATGGTAATGCTATTATATTGTTAAGTGAAGTTGGTGGTTTTGAAAAAGGGTTAAAGTTAGCAGAAAAGGCAGAAAATGTACATCCTGAGTCTGATGAAATCAATCGAGCAATCGGTGTATTTTTGGAAAAAGAAAATAGTATAGATAGTATTATAAGATATAGAAGAGCGGTTAAATTAAATCCTAACCAACCTGACTGGCTATATTCTAACTTGGCTAGGCTACTAATTGAGAATAGAGAATTTAAAAAATTAGTAGCAACTTGTGAGCAAGGTATTAAGATTCATGAAAATTATTATCCTCTTTATTATATTTTAGGTGAAGCTTTTGCTAAACAAAAAAATTGGGATCGAGCAATATACTATTTTCAAAATGTCAAAAAATTGAATCCCAATTACCAACAAATAGAAGATCGCTTAAATTTTACTTTTTATAAGAAAAATCAACAAATAAACTACAGACCAAAAATATCAGCAATAGTACCAAACTATAATCATGGAAAATATCTAAGAGAAAGATTAGATTCTATATTAAATCAAACCTATGACAACTTTGAATTATTGCTTCTAGATGATTGCTCTAGTGACGACAGTAGAACAATTATCGAAGAATATCAAAAACGTCATCCAGCCAAAATCAAAGTATTTTTAAATCAAGAAAACTCAGGAAGTGTCTTCAAACAATGGGGAAAAGGACTATCTCATGCAGAAGGAAACTTAATCTGGATTTGCGAAAGTGACGACTCCTGTGAACCAGATTTTTTAGAAACATTAGTAGGATATTTTGCCGACCCCAGCGTTATGATTGCTTTTGGGAGAATCCAATTTATTGATGAAAATTCCGTAGAGTTTGAAGGATTAGACGAATATCGAGAAAAAGCTGCGCCAGGAATTTGGGAACAAATACAGCGGTTTGCAGCCAGATAGAAGACAATAAAGAATTATATTATAAAAGTA
>CAYMWC010000341.1:0-5116 GCA_964393695.1 uncultured Pleurocapsa sp. | reverse complement strand
AGAGGCTCTTTCCTTTGGTTTATCTAGTGTTGCTTATTTTCGGACAAGTCTAATGCTTTAGTCGAACAAGAAATGGCAGGGGAAAGTGACCAACTCAAAGCAGAAACCAAAGCTTTGGTCGAAGCAATTAGAAAACGGGCGCAGTCGGAAATTGAAAATGCTCAAACTTTAACTCAAGATGCTTATCTCACTGCTATCCGTAGTGCCAGAAAAGCAGTTGAAAATAACTCATTGCTTGACCCTAAAAGGATCGAACATTCAGTAGAAATGATTCAAAGAGATGCCCAAGAAAATTGGCAAAAAACAGTCGATGAAATTACTGCTTTAGGCGATCGCCTCCAAGAAGCTGCTCAAGTAGCCTGGGATATTTTAATGGGTAAAGATAATTCTGGAACGAAGTAAGAATAATTGTCTGAAATATTTGTACATCATTCTAAAATTAATTGTTGACGATGAACTTGGAGTAATTGACATTCAATATTTGCCACCTGCTCTAACATATAGACAAGATTATCTGGTGATAAATTAGTACCATCATTACGACAGCTACCAGTAAAGCGGATTACTGCCGTCCGAGGTGCTGTATCTGAGATAGATTCTAAGGTAAGAGATAACAAGCGATCGCGTAAATTGATTTCTTGTTTTTTACCAGATTTGGTAGTTTTCGACCAGATAATTTCTTGACTGTTATTAATAGATTCAATCCACTGTTGCCAGGTTGCAGCCTCTATATTATCTTGCTCTATAACTTGTACCGTAATTAGATATTCAGCTTGATCCATTAAACGGCTAGCGTTAAGAGATTTGAGTGCCACATCTTCAACTCGATAAATAGGAATATTGGCTGGTAATTGTGCAGCTAATCTAGTACGAAATTCATCTACATCAATCTGTTGAGTTAATTCAAAGTCCACAATCTCACCATTGCTAGTAATACCCAAAGATAAAGCATTGGCAATCGAAATTCTGGGACTGGGATGATATCCCCCTGTAAAGGAGACAGGTAAAGCAGCACGACGAACTACCCGATCAAATAAGCGCACTAAATCGAGGTGACTAATTAATCCCATTTCCGCAACTTTCCCAAACCACATTCTGATTTTTTGCTCTTTATGCTGGTTAGGTTTAAAGTGTCCCTCAAACTTAGGTATAGCAGGCGGTTCGATAACAATGTTGTGTCCAAAATCTGTGCCACAGACACCACAGTGGGAACAACCATCAAAGGCACAATCAGGGACAGTAGCAGCTTCTAAAGCTCTTTTTAGGTCTTCTTTAAGCCATTGTTTATCAATACCTGTATTGAGATGATCCCAGGGTAAGGGCGCGTCTGTGGCATCTGTAATTGACTCTGTATCAGTAGTTTGAAATAAATTCCACTCACCATTTTCCACCTGACGGTATTTCCAGGTTAAATCGGCTTCAGCGATCGCTTGTTCCCAAGCGGAATAAGCTTTATCTAAATTTTCCCACCAGGAATCCATCCCAGCCCCCAATTCCCAGGCACGTTTGACTACCGAAGCTAAACGGCGATCGCCCCGTCCTACAAAGTCTTCCATTGCCGAGATCCGCACGTCAGTATAGTTAACCTTGATCCCTTTGATACGTCGAAATTCTTCCCGTAAAAGATTTTGTTTGCGTTTAAATTCGCTCGTAGATACCGAATGCCACTGGAAAGGAGTATGGGGTTTGGGAGTAAAGTTAGAAATAGTGATATTAAAATTAAGACGTTTACTACTTATTTGGCTACATTCTCGACGCAACCAACGGATAGTATCAGCAATACCAATTACATCCACATCGGTTTCTCCAGGCAAACCAATCATAAAATAGAGCTTTACCTTATTCCAACCCTGTTCGACGGCAGTTTTAATACCTCGCAGCAATTCCTCGTTGGTCAAGCCTTTATTAACTACATCTCGCAACCTTTGAGTACCAGCTTCAGGGGCAAAAGTTAATCCAGACTGTCTTAAGCCACCAATAATATTGGCAATATTTTCATCAAAACGATCTACCCGTTGACTAGGAAGCGAGAGAGATATATTTTCCTCTTTAAGGCGGTTTTTAATTTCCATCCCCACCGCAGGTAAAGCTAAATAATCAGAACAACTGAGAGACAATAAAGAAAACTCATTATAACCAGTTGCCCGCATTCCCTTTTCAATCGCGTCTACTACCTTTTCTGGTTCAACATCCGTTGCAGGACGAGTTAGCATCCCAGGCTGACAAAAGCGACAACCACGAGTACAACCTCGTCTAATTTCTACTGTCAGGCGATCGTGTACTGTTTCTACATAAGGCACTAAACCAATCGAATAGGCAGGAATAGGAGTCGCTACCCGACGTAATACTCGCTTAGGAACATCAGGATGAATCGGATATACTGAGCCATCTTCTGTCATTTTGTAGAATCGAGGCACATATACCCCAGGCACTTGGGCTAAATCTAATAACAGATCTTCCTTGCTTAATCCTGCTGCCTTACCTTCCCGAATCACTAACCCAATTTCAGGTAATAGTTCTTCCCCATCTCCCAAAGCAATAAAATCAAAGAAATCCGCATAAGGTTCAGGGTTAGAAGTAGCGGTTTGTCCCCCTGCAAAAATCAAAGGATAATTACCTGTGTCTCTCTCCTGCCAAGTCAGGGGAATATTAGCCAAACTGAGCATTTCTAAGATATTGGTTGCCCCTAATTCATAACTCAAGCTAAAGCCTAAAATATCAAAGTCTTGTAGCGATCGCTTCGATTCTAAGGCGAATAGAGGGCTGTTAGTAGCTCTTAATTTTGTCGCTAGATCGGGGGCTGGGAGATAAGTGCGATCGCATAACTGTTGTGGTTGAGCATTAATAATGTTGTAGAGAATAATATGACCCAAATTAGATGCCCCTACTTCATAGACTTCAGGATAAGTCAGCACCCAACGTACCTCGGCATCTGTCCAAGGTTTATGCACTGCACCTAGTTCGTTACCTAAATATCTCGCTGGTTTCAGTAAATTTGCATCAATGGGGTTGTTAATAGCAAGAGCCAAAACTTTAAATCTCCTCAACTCTATGAAATATTACTCTGATTTTTTAACTATAGCGGTTTTATGTTATTCAATATTTTTAAAGTTTCATTAGACAACAACAAAATCGTTTTCAGTAAGAGTAGTGGTATCAACTTGCGATAGAATAGCCAAAGTTTCATCAGTGGCAGTGACAAAAATATCAGAATTGCTAAAGGATAAGTCGCCAAAGCTCAAGCCACCAGAAAGCATAAGGCGATCGCTTCCAGCTTGAAAGTCGCCAATCTCATCTGTGCCAAAATTTGGAATCAGCTCGAATATATCAGCACCAGCGTTACCGAATAGGATATCATCACCTGCACCTCCATCAATTAAGTCGTCTCCTTCGTTGCCACGAATTATATCGCTGTCCTTACCCCCGTTGATAGTGTCATTACCCTGGTTGCCCCAAAGACTGTCATCACCTTCACCACCTAAAAGATAATCATGATCATCACCGCCCCAAACATAATCGCGATCGCTACCGCCGATCAGGATATCTTTGCCCTTGTCTCCTAGTAAGTGATCCTCACCTCTACCCCCAAATAGCAAATCATCACCTACCCCTCCCCAAACATAATCGCGATCATCTCCACCATCAATAATGTCATTGCCTTGATTTCCCAATAGCAGATCGTTCCCTGCCCAAGCTTCGATGCGGTCATCTCCATTCAAGCCAAAAATCAAGTCATCTCCACCCAAGCCGTCGATGTTATCCTCTGCTTGAGTACCAAATACAAAATCTCTTGCAGCTGTACCAACAATATCGTTAAAAGTAGATTGGGGTATTTCTCCGCTAATAGTTTGGGAAATAGTATCAGCAAACAGAGCGTGTGCTTCCGTGGTCGGGTGGAAAATATCCCAGAAGAAAAATCCTCTTGTTTCAGTAGGGTCTAATCCTGATAGTAACAAAGGATCGGTTACATTGCTCAAGCCGAATTGCTCTGGATTGGCTGCAATAGTCTCATTTGCCCTAAATAAATCAACCTCAACAATTTTGGCTTGTACATCCAAATTATCCAACGCCAATGACAAACCGCCATCATAAGCAATACTAATTGCAGTTGCTTCATCTTGAAATTCGGTACTAAAAGGTAATCTACCCAGAGATGACATATTAGGCACGACTATATTTGTTGCCCCTAAATCTGCCAAACGAGTAATATTATCGACAATGTTGTCAACTCCATCTTCAATTAGAACTGCGGGATCTGCGGGGACACTTCCACCTAGATAATCTAAAAAATCGTTAGGGCCTGCCCAAACTACATACAGAGCATCAGGATTAGCATGATCATTATTAAGACTACTTTCAAAAACATCAATTTGCTCTGACAAACCTGGTAAAGTTACCCCAGGTAAAAAGGGAGCGATATCATCGTTATTTGAATTACCTGTTCCTGTTTTTGCTGCACCGACAGCAAAATTATTGCCTACCCCATCATCGTAATAAGGGTCTAAAGTAAGTCCTAAATCTTCAGCTAAGTATTCAACTGCCACTAAACCATTCGAAAAACGACCCGAATCATAAGGTGGATCGGGGGGAATTGCGCCCAAGGTGAGAGCCAAAGAATTACCAGAATCGGATAAGCTATCTCCAAAGACGAAGATTTGCGTATAGTCATTTGAATTCAACATTGTACTCTCCTTTTTGCCCAACTTATGTCTTAAAAATCTCAACTTTCAAGGTAGTCAAGTTTAAAAATAGCCCTGCAATAGCAAGCAAGTGCCAACTACCCGAAACCGAAAAGAAATATTGGCATTAATCCAGAAATTTCTTTCACTTATTAATAAACCAGCAACTTGAGAAACTTGTGAGGATAGAAGCCAGCCCTTTGAGATAAATTGTTATGCATTTAAACAATGCCTAAAAAAGGGATTATTTAAAAACAAAAGGTCGATTTTGAGAGAACTCTGGGCATACTAATAGCAAAAGTTAATTAGGTGTACTAAACCAGCAAAAATTGACTTTATTTTTGGTCGAAATAGTTAATCAAAGAGTAGTTAGCGATTCTAATGACTTTGTTGGCGAAAGCAATCGTTTTGTTTACAAATGCCCTACTAGTTATCGG
>CAYMWC010000340.1:0-5142 GCA_964393695.1 uncultured Pleurocapsa sp. | reverse complement strand
AGTTGTTATTTTTAGCTTACTACCTGTCCCTTTTTTTATCCCGAACTCAGGTTAAGTTAGGATAGTGAGGATTATTGGCTCGAAAGTAACAAATAGCAAGTATTAAGCTATAGAAATGTCGTAATGTTTTTGTAAGTTATTACTTTACATACTGCATACTGATGACTGTCCTAATTTGGAAGGTGATTTACCAGCAATTAATTCAATTTTGCCTTGAGAATTGATTATCCAAGCTGTGGCTTCAGTTATAGATGGTTGAGCGACAGAAGGCTGGGAGACATGATGATTATTATTGTGCTTGACTGGGTTAGCTATTTTATTACCAACTCTGCCTAAATCACCCAAGGTTTCATAATTAGTTGTTTCCTGCATGAAATTATTAGGAATACCACCACGTCCAAGATTACGAAATTGATTTTTGCTAAAATCTTCTCTGACACCACAACCTTTACTAATATAGTTTTCAGTTACAAGAGGCGATCGCTCTTGATTTTCTGTTTGGATTTTGGAATTAGGCTCTAAAGTTACAATTTCGACAATTCCTGTTTTTTGTTTGATATCTGAACTAGCGGTAATACTACTATTGGGGTTAACAAATAGTCCTTGGGTATTGATGTTAATTTTGCCCCCACTTCCCTGTTTAGCGTCGGCACTAATTCTATTCGACTCTAACAACACTAAATTATCGGTTGTCAGACTGATATTACCACCGTTGCCATTTTGTTGGGCAGTTGTGGAAATAGTACTTTGATAGTCAAGAATTACTGATTCATTCGCACTGATGCTAATTGAACCTCCTGCACCAGATTGAGTGTTGGCGGTAATTTTAGCTGCATTATCTAAATTCAAAGTTGAGATTTTGAGAGTAATATCTCCAGCATTGGCAAGACCAAAATTACTGACGGAAATTTCTGCTTCCTTGTCAATTTTGAGACTGGGAGTGTTAATAACTAAACTACCGCTTTCGCCTGAAGGTTGCTGTGCTAAAGGTAAACCTGCAATACCAGAGGCAGCAACTAAACCACTAGTCAATTCAGTTGCCGATAAATTGCCTTCCAAATCCCGCGATCGCAAAATGCCTTTGCCAGCAATATCTACGGCTTGACTAGCGTTGACGGTAATTGTTCCCCCTGCACCTGAGCCTGCTAAAGCTTGGATTTGACTGCCATCATAAATAGTTAGTTTACCTGTATTGACAGTTATTGCTCCGCCTGCGCCTCTACCTTGGGTAGAAGTACTAATAATCGTGGGGTTATTATCAGCTTCACTAGATAATTCCACCATGTCGGAAGCATTAATGGTAATATTACCTCCTGCACCCTCGCTTAACGTGCCAGCCGAAATCAGTGAGCCATTAGTAAAAGTAATTTGAGGAGCTTTAAATAAAATATTGCCTCCAGCATCGGTAATTGCTTGGTCGATATCAGAGCGTACTTGTCCTACCTGAGTTAGTAGTAAACCGCCATCAAGGTTAATAGATTCTTGAGCATCTAGCTTAATAATGCCTCCCTTACCGTTGCGATCAGTAAAGTTGCGTATTCCTGAGCCACTGGAAAGATTAATAGTATTGCCGTGCAGATTAACCATACCACTGGCACTAACCAAGGCTCGATTAGTTAAATCAAGTTTGCCGAATTTACCAGCATTTTGATAGTCAAACTGCCACCCGTTATTATCAGGTTTTAATTCCACACTACCAGCCTGAATACTACTAAGTTCAATATTGCTGTTAATACCATTGAGACTATTTCTATTAATCATTACATCTCCACCTAATAAAGCCAAAGTATTACCAGGTTTAATGCTTAAGCCATTATTACCAGAAGCACGATTATCATTAGGTAAAACTGTAATTTCTCCAGGAATACTGCCATATTGCAACCCAATTGGCGAACTAATTGTTAATAAAGGCATTTTCTCAGGATTAATAGCACTAAATTCACTACCATCTGCAAATAAAAAGCGATCGCTCGTAGTCGCGATAAATGATCCACCTATATTTAATTGAGCATTAGCACCAAAGATAATTCCCGCAGGATTGAGTAAAAATAAATTAGCATTCCCCTGAGTTTGTATTAAACCATTAATTTGCGAAACACTGCCCCCAGTCACACGACTAAAGATATTATTGATATCTACAGCATGATCAAAATTGGCGACTCCATCTGTGGCCAATGAAAACTGTTCAAAACTGTGAAAAAGATTCTGACCTGCCTGAATTCCCCCTGTAATTGAAGAGATATTATTAGTCACTTGGACTTGGGTATTCGTTGTGCGATCGCTCGTAATTTGCGCCTGAACTTCGCTTTTGCCCAGCATCACACTGAAAGTAGTAATAGCGATTATCGCAGTACTGACTTGCAATTTACACTCACCACAATTATTAGACAGCATGGCGATAACCTGAAAAAAGACCTAGCGCAATCTTAACAGTCAACAGTCAACAGTCAACAGTCATCAGTAATTATTTCGCTTCACAAAAGTACAAAATTTTTGAGAATTAAGTAAACTCATATACAAGTAGTCTGTCAGCTTAAATTTCATGCAACTTAGTTCTAATTCAACTCCATCATTTCCTAAAGCTTTGCTGTTAATCTCACCTTTTTTCCTTTGGGGGACAGCGATGGTGGCAATGAAAGGGGTAATTCCCTACACCACACCTTTTTTTATGGCAGGAGTAAGATTAGTACCTGCGGGGGTTTTGTTATTGTTGGTAGCTGTAATTTTCAAACTACCTCAACCAAAAACTTGGCAAGCTTGGTTATGGATTTTGGGTTTTGCTGTGGTTGATGGAGCGATGTTTCAAGGCTTTTTAGCACAGGGAATTGTCAAAACGGGTGCTGGGTTGGGTTCAGTGATGATTGACTCACAACCTTTAGCAGTTGCGCTTTTATCGAGTATTTTGTTTGGTGAAGTTATTGGGTTTTGGGGTTGGTTAGGACTATGTATTGGGGTATTGGGTATTAGTTTGATTGGTTTACCTGATAGTTGGATCTATAGCTGGTTAGCAGGAGATTTAGCAGCAGTTAAGCTTAACTGGCTAGGATTATTTGATAACGGTGAGTGGTTAATGTTATTAGCCTCGTTGTCTATGGCAGTTGGCACTGTGATGATTCCCTATATCAGTCGTTATAGTCATCCTGTAGTCGCCACAGGTTGGCACATGATCTTAGGAGGATTACCTTTATTTGGTTTATCTTGGCTACAGGAGTCACAACAGTGGGTCAATATTAGCGTTGAAGGTTGGCTAGCCTTGAGCTATGCTACGGTTTTTGGTAGTGCGATCGCTTATGGGATTTTCTTTTATTTGGCTTCTAAAGGTAATTTAACTAGCTTGAGTGCTTTGACTTTTTTGACTCCTATTTTTGCTTTGTTATTTGGCACAATTATTTTGGCGGAAGTCTTAAGTTTTATTCAGTCTTTGGGAGTTTTCTTAACTATAATCAGTATTTATCTTATTAACCAAAGAGACAATATAGCAGCAAAATTTCAATCTCAAACGGCGGAATTAGACGCAACCATTCAATCGATTGCTGTTGATATTCCAGAAGACGAGTCGGTGAATTAATCGGCGTTGGTAATTTAATGTATTACTTACAAAGTGTTTCGGTTCGTAGCTTTTAGCTCTTTTGATTTAACTAGCGTGCAGCCAAATCAAAAATCATACCTCTATTTACCAATGCCAATTAATCTTATCTCGACAAATCCCGTCATAATTATTGGTAAAATAACTTCTTTTTATAAACTAATGAAAACACTACAGTTAAAATCAGGAAAAGCAATACCCATACTCGGACAAGGAACATGGCGCATGGGTGAGGTAGCCAGTCAAAAACAGGCAGAGATAGATGCGCTCAAACTGGGATTAGATTTAGGTATGACTTTAATCGATACTGCGGAAATGTATGGGGAAGGTGGCGCAGAAAAAGTAGTTGCTGAAGCTATTGCAGGTCGTCGAGAAGAAGTATATTTAGTTAGTAAATTTTATCCTTACAATGCTAGTTATCAGGGCATTATTAATGCTTGCGATCGCTCTCTATCGAGACTTAAAACCGATTATCTCGATTTATACTTACTACACTGGCGCGGATCGATTCCTTTGTCGGAAACTTTAGAAGGATTGCAGTATTTAAAACAAGCAGGCAAGATTTTGGATTACGGTGTCAGCAACTTCGATACAGATGATCTGGAAGAAGGGATATCATTATCTGGAGGCGATGGTATTGCTACTAATCAGGTACTTTATAACTTGATGCGTCGGGGTGTTGAATGGGATTTATTACCTTGGTGCAAAGACCGAAATATTCCCATCATGGCTTATTCTCCTGTTGAACAAAAAGCTTTTGTTAACCATTCTCAGTTAAAAGCGATCGCTCTACAACACAATGCTACCCCAACTCAAATTGCTCTTAATTGGTTATTGAGACAAGATAATGTTATTTCTATTCCTAAAGCTACCAATCTTAATCATGTAAGAGAAAATCGCGCTGCTTTCGATATTACTTTGACAGCAGAAGATCTTAAAGAAATTGATTGCATTTTTCCACCACCAAATCGCCAGCAAACCTTAGCTATGAGATAAGCTGTTAAGCATTTAGATTGGGTAGAATAACAAGATCGCCGATTGTTTGCAAACTGACCTGTAGATTATTTGAAATCTTATGTTCGTAGTCGAACTCAAGTAAGAAAACGAAGAGACCAAATGCTCAAAATTGGAATTCCTTTGTGAAATTATAGTTTCAGTTATTGTGGGTCGGGAAAGATAATTTCGGTTTAGTTTCACTTAATCTGGTCTCAGTTGCAAATAATCTGGGTGGTTTGCAGCCGCACAACTTCACCGTTACACCAAACAGCGATCGCTTGATTGTGAAAATAACCGATAGCACGGGGCTTACAAGGGGGCGAACCGAGTTCGCCCCACAGCCCCTCACGGAGATAAAGAGGATCGGGATTCTGCATTGTGTTTATTTTTGAGATTTGCTCAAGGATAAGAGCTAATTTAATCATAATTGCAGAGTTCGATTGCATTGCTCCCAAAACAATTCTCTTCAACACTATCATCCAAATCAATTAACTTCTGTCATAAAAATGTTAAACCATTTGCCACTTCATCTCTTGACCTGCCCATAAGGGAACGAGTCC
>CAYMWC010000339.1:0-5158 GCA_964393695.1 uncultured Pleurocapsa sp. | reverse complement strand
AAGTTGTTATTTTTAGCTTACTACCTGTCCCTTTTTTTATCCCGAACTCAGGTTATAAAACGTATTACGTTCTAGAAATGCCTACGCTTAAGTCTTTTAGACTTCCGAGTAAACCAAGAAGAAAAATTGAAAGCTGCTATAGCAGAAACGAGAATAGGTACATGAGGGCATTCCAGAAAACCTCCAGTATAAAAGTTGGATTCATTTAGAAGATGCCCATAGCTAAAGGATACAATTCTAAGAGCGATCGCTTTAGCTATCAGTGATTAAATTAGTCTAAGTCTAAATACTCAAAGTTACTTCGTAGATATTCAATCCGCTTCCTATCCTGTGGAGTAAACTTAGTTTCTCCATATTTAACCAGCTTCAAAATATAGCTAATAAATCTATCTTTTCCTAGTACATGAAAAGCGATCGCTAAATTCTTAGAGACGTACTTTTTCAACCAATCAAACATTGATTGGTGCTGGCTTAAGTCAAGTTGCTTAGGTTGTAATTTTATTGAGTGCATCACTCCAATTTTGTCTATAAAATTTTGCCAAAAAGATAATCTGTTGGTTTTACTTTTACAAGCTTTACTCTTATTTTTTAGCTTACTCTTATCTCGAAAATCTATTGCACCTACAGCTATTCCTCCTATATTTTTCTGGATGATTTTATCCCATTCTTCGTCACTTTCATCCTCTCTTTCAATGGTAGCTAGAGCTTGGAAAGCTGCTTGAGCGTAATCGCTTCTAAATTGCGTTTCTAGGCGTAGAGATTCGTTTTTGTGCTTATATATCCTAACTCTCTTTTTAGAGCCTTTACCGCCAAAATAATGAGTGGTAGTAGAATTATCTGGATGAGTAGCTGTTGTCTCTTCACCATACTGTTGAAAATCAAAATAATTGCCATCTTTGAAAGCTTTAAGCATTTCATCAAGAGGGATATTTTCAAAGCTGTAATCATCAATTGAGGTATCTACTCTAGAACAAGTAGGAGAGTAATTAACATACAAATCTCTGTATAATTCCCACTGTTCAACTGCTGTTAGAGCAGAGAAATATTCACCTGTTAAAGAGATAGTTACATCGTAAAAGGTATCTAGACTATCTGTAGTTTGATAGCTGTTGTAACCACCTTGTAAACCGATAGGCGAACTAATAGTATTTTGGTATTTTTTAGCTTTGTCACCTTGGCTAAAAGGCTTACTTTGTTCAAGCACGATTAATCCCCTTCCTGTAAGGTTGGTTAACTCCTGAAATTGTTCTTGATTTAGCTTGGTAAAATTCAAAGTTAACCAGTCTAAATGATTATGAAATATACCTGAAGATTTTTGTTTAACCTCTAATTGTTCTACCTTATTATTATCAGTAGTTTCAGGAGATTTTAAAGTTGTAGTTTTTGTAGTGGTTGGGGGGATTAATCGGGTGTTACTAGCTAATCCCCCCGAAGCTGCTGCCGAGTAGTTGCTATTTTGAGTATTTAGACTTATCATTACGCTTAGTATTGAAAGTGAGTCCTTGCAAATAGGGCTTATTTTTTTGCCTATTTATCTAAGACTAGTATTAATGTACTGTTATAGCTGGTTATTTTCTAGCTGTCGAAGAAGCGTTTTTGGGGGTTGCCAAATTTCGACCCCAAGGGTTCTGTATTGTATGTGAAACGATGTAAAAGTGAATGGATATAGTTTTCAGTAATTTATTTATGAAGCTTTAAAGTTGATATTTTTCTCTGCTAGATATCAACCCATAAATTTTTATCAATAAAGTAAAGTTAAATCATAATTTAATCCTTTACTAGTTAACGTATCTAGAGAACGTGACACAAATCGTGTCACGTTTCCTAGAAATGCCTACGTCTATGCTTTCTAGAACGAGTTCTTAATCTTTGTGGGTAATGCATTTAACTTGTTCTAGTCGCAACTTCTTAATCCCTGAGATTTGAGGCTAGTAATAGTTAGAGCATTAGAATATGCTTGAAAAACTTTACACCCGATAGGTCGCAACTTTGCATACATCACTAGACTTGTTTGGAACATAATTTGTTTAGTAGTATTGTGACCATACGGAATAGTTAACTATTCCGCAGATAGAGCTAAGGTAGTTAAAAGCTGTCTGAAGATAAATATGGTATATACCACCAATAAGCTTATATACTCAGGGAATAGTTGTATTATGATGAGATGACAGGATAGCTGTTAGTTGATGCCAATAAAAAATCGCGCTACCAAAAAGTAACGCGACTATCGTAAATGGCTAAAAGACGTGGTTAAAAGCTAACATACAAAACTGTTTTGAGTTAGCTATTTTTGACCTCTACTTTCTTCGATAGCTTCGTACATCTTTAGTTTGGTTTTTAGTAGTTCAAAAAAGCTAAATATCATATATTTATGTGTAATTTTGTTTAAATAATTGATATTTAGCCCAAGAATATAAGTCGCAATTAAAGAAGCAGCTATAGTTCAATCTAAATTTCAGGCAAATTTTGAAGTCCTGATGCCTTAGCTAAATAGTGTTCTTCAATTACACTTATCGAAGTACCGCAAATTTGAGCTATTTGATGTAGTTTAAGATCGGATTGGTTAGCCATTATAGTAATAAAAGTATGGCGTGTTTGATAAGGTGTACGATACTCAATTTCAAGATTTTGAAGAATTTTTTTATACACACTATTTCTAAAAGAAGCATGATTAATGTCTTCAAAAACATTATTTTCTAGGCTAGGAAATCCTAAGTTTTCTCTGCGTTTTAAAAGTAAGTTTTTAATGCGAGAATTCATAGGAAAAACTCTTTTTGGTTGAGTCTTAAGACCATTTTTTTGAATACCTTTTCCATGTCCTCCATTGGTAGCCATAACTTTGCCCTCTTGGAATACAATTTGATTTTTCTCGAAGTTAATATGTTTCCATCTCAAGCCTAAAGCCTCACTAGTTCTTGCTCCTGTAAGAAAATTAAATTCTATATAATCTGCATATTTTGTATGACTTCCTTTGTATCTTTCGTATTTTGCAAGGCGAAATGCTTCGATAATTAAATCTCTTTCTTCAATAGTAAAAGGGTTAATATCTTGTTCTTCCTCATTCTTTTTCTTGGTAGCTATTGTCTTGATAATATCTGGGAAAGGATTTTCTTTAATGATTTTCCGCCTTACTGCCCATGTAAAACAAGCTGAAAATTGTTTTAGATAACGCTTGGTTTGCTTAGGTGTAGTTGTTTCCATTAAATAATTAAATAATTCATTTGCACCTTCAATATTTAGGCTAATTTTGGGACACTTGTTAATTATTCTGGTTGCTTGCTTGACATCGTTTTCTATGTAAGAAATCTCCCAGCTTCCTTGTCTAGCTTTTACATACTCTTCCCAAAGCTCTTTTAAAGACTGTTTACCAAAACTACCTTGAATTACTTTAGGCTTGAGAGATTCTTCGTAGTTAATTATGCCTTGCCAGTCTTCAGCGTCTATTAGGTTTTGTATCTTATCAAGATGCTGTAAAGCTGCTGCCATATCTTCAGTACGGTCAGCATTTAAATACAAAGCAATTCTTTTTCTGTTTTTGCCAAATACTCCATTGGCTATTTTGACAGGTAGATTTACAGCGTATGTATTTTTGTCTGTTCTGTAAAGGTTTGCTTTGCCTTGGCGACTTCTAGGTGCGTACATAATTGATATTCGAGGTAAGTAATTTAGTTAATGTACTCGAAATGTACGCTAAAAAGCAAGATGTTAATTATTAAAATCTACAAAAGTCTTTTTACACAAGAATTATAGCTTTATTTTAATTTCGACTTGAAATCGAGTTTCATGAAAGTGAACGGGGGTTCGAATCCCTCCCTCTCCGTTTTACGCTAACAAGTTCAGCCTTAAAACAAATCTGCATTTTCTGCCAGTACTGCGATCGCTTTGATAAGCAATGGTTAATGGCAAAAGTGAGCAGCATGGATTCGTCTGCTTCGCTGTGTTGTTGATACTTCGTTATCTCCGTTCGCTAATTTTTCTAGTTGACCAATCAAGAGGCAAGACCTAGGGAGCAGCATATATATAAAAAATTATGATTTATGTAAATAACATTGATTTTTGTATATGATAAAGAAAAGGATAATCATCAAATAACAATTAGAAGGAGTCTGAACTTTTGATCCAAGCAACTCTGCATCAACTGAAAGTATTTGAAACAGTAGCGCGGAATGGTAGCTTCACCCGTGCAGCAGAAGAGTTGTTAATTACTCAACCAACCGTTTCTAGTCAAGTTAAACAGTTAACTAAAGCTGTAGGATTGCCATTGTTTGAACAAATTGGTAAAAGTTTATATTTAACCGATGCTGGCAAAGAATTACTAGTTACCTGTCAAGGAATTTTTGAGCAATTAAACAACTTTGAGATTAAGATAGCAGATCTTAAAGGAACTAAACAGGGGCAGCTAAAACTAGCTGTAATTACCACAGCTAAATATTTTATTCCTAGATTACTTGGCTCTTTTTGCCAAAAGTATCCAGGTATAGATGTAGCTCTTAAAGTAGTTAACCATCATGAAATTCAACAACGAATGTTGGATAATAAAGATGATTTATATATAGTTAGTAATCCTAATCGAGATATTGATTTAAAATCCCAAGCCTTTTTAAATAATCCTTTGGTAGTAGTGGCCAGAAAGGATCATCCTTTGACAATGAAAAGCAATATTAATTTACAAGAACTAAACGATCAGCCCTTTATAATGCGAGAACAGGGGTCTGGTACTAGAGAAGCAATAGTTCAATTATTTAGTAAATATGATATATCAGTAAAGGTTAAGTTAGAATTAGGTAGTAACGAAGCAATCAAACAAGCAATTTTAGGTGGTTTAGGAATGTCAATTCTGTCAGAACACTGCCTGATTTCAGAAAGAGCTTCTGGCGAATTAACTATTTTAGATTTTGAGCATTTTCCTATTAAACGTCGTTGGTTTGTTGCTCATTTAGCAGGTAAAAAACTATCAGTAATTGCAGAAACTTTTTTAGAATATTTATTAGAAGAAAGTCCAAAATTATCTTTTCCTGAATCTAGCATTTTAGCTCAATTATCTCCGAAAGCTTTTAGTATTGCACCGAAGTAAGCTGTTAAGTAAGTTGAGATTAGGTAGAGGGGGGTCCAATGAAAATGGACAAAATTAGACAACCTTGGCAAAACGAGCCAATCT
>CAYMWC010000338.1:0-5172 GCA_964393695.1 uncultured Pleurocapsa sp. | reverse complement strand
CTAGTGTTGCTTATTTTCGGACAAGTCTATTGCGTTCCAGTTGGTTAAATATCTTGGTGCGATATATTTAATTTACCTAGGTTTTCAAGCAATCAAAAACAAGCACCAATTTAGAATTGTTTCTGAAACTGAAAGAATTGAAACAGAGATTATTTTGCGACAAAGCATCATTTCTAGCATTCTCAATCCAAAAACAGCACTGTTTTTTCTGTCATTTTTGCCCCAGTTTGTTGATTTGAATGCAGGTAATGCTCAGTTACAAATGCTCGTTTTGGGCGTTGTTTTTATGTTGCTAGGAATGCTAACTTATTTTCCGCTAGCTTATTTTTCAGGCGTTATAGGAAGTTCGTGAGTCCACTCTTTTTTGGGCAGCTTGCGGGATAAAAATGCATCAACTAATTCTTCTGTTGATGACTTCATAAAACTAGATTGTAGCTGTATCTATTAATGTAACTGCGATCGCCTATATTGTTTATAAATTACATTTTTTATTTAAAGTCATCATTCTGTTTACTTTTAATCTTTATAAACTTCGCTGCGATGTTTTATTCTAATTACAATAACCAACAAAACATCATCTTTTATTTCGTAAACTACTCGGTAATCTCCTACTCGAATACGATAGGAATTATCATCACCTTGTAATTTTTTAACCCTATTAGGACGGGGTTCTATTGCTAATTCATTGATTTTAGCTTGTATACGTTTTTGTATGTCTGGAGGTAATTTTCTAAATTGTTTTCTTGCACCGTTAGAAAATTCAACTTTATAACTCACGCAACATTCTTTTTAATTTCATTTTGTATTTCTTCCCAGACTACAGTACCGTTAATACGTATATCTTCTCTAGCTTCTTTAACTGCTTTTAAATCTTCTTCATCATCTATGTCATCTATGTGTTTTAATAATGCGTAAATTTCGTCTAAAGTACTATCATAAGCTTGATCTAACAGTAAGTTAATATCTTTAATTAATTGTTCTCTTTCTCTTTCAGTTTTCATTTTCATACCTTTTTGAGACTGTAAAGTAGTACCAGTATAGTCAAATTATCTGAAATTAAGATATTTTAGCATTGCTTTATATTCTGACTTTTTTCGAGAATGCAGTCTATCTCAATCTTGATCGCCTGCTTAATCCTAGTGTATTTCCTGATTGCTTAAAAAAGATTAGAAACGAAAACTGATATGTCAACCTCTAAAACTCAAAAAGCCAAAACCCTTGTCAAAGCAGGACGTGGCAGACCGCGATCGCCTGAAACTCAAGAGAAAATTCTCAAAGCAGCTTATGAAATGTTGAATGAAGTAGGATTTATAGATTTAACTATCGAAGGAGTAGCAGCAAGGGCGGAAGTAGGGAAACCAACAATTTATCGACGTTGGCAAACCAAGGCAGCTTTAGCAATGGATGCTTTTTTAGCAGCAGTAAACCCTGAGATCGCTTTTCCCGATACAGGTTCGGTAATTGAAGATTTTCGCTCACAAATGTATAAAATAGTGAAGCTGATGAATAGTCCGAGGGGAGAAGTATTAGCTAGTGTTATTGGCTGTGGACAATCAAATGAAGAATTAATTGCAGCCTTTAGGGAAAATTGGCTGACTCCCAGAAGAAATGAAGCCAAAAAAATATTTCAACAAGGAGTAGAACGAGGAGAATTGAAAGAAGGTATTGATTCTGAAATTGCGATCGATGCTTTATACAGTCCGTTATTTTATCGCTTGTTACTCAAACATCAACCGCTAACCAATAATTTTGTCGATGAGTTATTAGATTTAGTAATGAAGGGGCTGGCTATAGAGATAGAATAAAAACTTAACTCAAACTACTCAGGTCATTCTCTGACGACTAAACCAAGCTTGTAGTTGTTGGCGACAAGCAGTTTCTTTGATGCCAGCTAGTACCTGTAGTTTGTGATTAGAACAAGCACTATCAGGCAAGTTAGTTACAGTCCGAATTGCTCCTGTTTTGGGATCGTCAGCACCATAAACCAATAGACCTAAACGTGCCTGAATAATTGCCCCTGCACACATGGGACAGGGTTCAAGAGTGACGTAGAGAGTGCAGTTTTGAAGATAATAGCTTTGCTTTACTCGACTAGCAGCCCGAATTGCTAAAAGTTCAGCGTGGGCAGTAGCATCGAGATCTCTTTCTTTACGATTAGTTCCCTCAGCCAGTAAATTACCTTGAGGATCGACAATTACTGCCGCTACAGGCACATCTCCTGCATCACCTGCTGTTTGAGCTAATTTCAGGGCATAGTCCAGCCAATGACAATGAGTTACATAGGCATTGTAATCTAGTTGAGTTAGGGATTTTTGGACAGTGTGGTAACGCGATTGGCAAAGCTGGCGTCCAAAGAACGATCGCAATTTTTTTGCCATTCAGTAAACCCCTCCCACAGCCGATTTGTTCTTAGATTAAAAACCATTACACTGAAATTAAATTCAGCACCATAACATAATTTATTTTTTAGACTCCAAAAATGCAAGTAACAGACATCTCAACTAATTTAGAACGACTATTCAACTCTGATGATATCCAACACGACGTAGAAGAAGCTTGGCAAATTAAAAATTCCGAGATACATTTACTGATTCTTTTATCTGAAGATCGTTCTTGGTTGAGATTATTGACTCCGATCGCGCCAGCCAGAGAAGCACAATCTTTATTAACGCAGCTATTAGAAGAAAATTTTGATGTTACCCAAGATGTTCGCTATGCGATCAATCAAGATGTTTTGTGGGGTGTATTTCATCATCGCTTAGAAAGTCTGACGGTTGAAGATTTAGAAAGGGCGATCGCATCTTTACAAAATTTGGTCAACAAAGGTTTATCTCAGCCTTTTAATCAGTTAATCGAAAAACAAATTATTCAAATTGTCAAAGCTGCTAAATCTCAAGGACAGAGTTTGGAATCTACCTATCAAACCATAGATCGATTTTATCAAGAAGGGATTATGGGCGGTGTCGATCAAGATCCAGCCCAACGACAACAGTTTTTGGCTGCTTGGAAGGCACAACTAGAGCGTTTATGGTCTGAAGTAGAGGTTTAATTGACTTTAATGAACGAACAACAAGATTTAGTAGCAATTTTACGTGAGGATTATCAAAGATTTCCTGCCAATCAGACTTTTGATATCTATGCTGACAATGTTTATTTTAAAGATCCGCTCAATGAGTTTCGGGGGGTTAAACGCTATCGAATGATGATTGGGTTTTTAGGCAGCTTTTTCGGCAATGTTGAGATGGAACTTCACGAGATAACTAGGCAGGACAAACAGATTAAAACCGAGTGGACATTAAATATGACGTCGCCTTTGCCTTGGAAACCAAGGTTATCAATTCCTGGTTGGAGTGAATTAACAGTAAATAAAGACAATTTGATTGTCTCCCATATTGATTACTGGCATATTTCCCCGTGGAATGTTTTACGCCAGAATTTCTTTTAGGCTCAAAAAGCGTCACAATAATAAGGTTAAGTAATGTAAATATATTTAATTTAGGATTTAAATTTTTTATGCGAGTAATTTTAATGACTGGCAAGGGTGGAGTCGGTAAAACTTCTGTCGCTGCTGCTACTGGTTTACGCTGTGCAGAGTTGGGGTATAAAACCTTGGTACTCAGTACTGATCCTGCTCATTCTCTAGCAGATAGTTTTGACCTTGAGTTGGGACATGATCCACAACAGGTACGTCCCAATCTTTGGGGGGCAGAGCTTGATGCGCTAAGAGAATTAGAAGGTAACTGGGGGTCAGTAAAGCGTTATATTACTCAAGTTTTACAAGCTCGAGGTTTAGATGGGGTACAAGCGGAAGAATTGGCAATTTTGCCAGGGATGGACGAAATCTTTGGTTTAGTGAGAATGAAACGTCACTATGATGAAGGTGACTTTGAGATTTTAATTATTGATTCTGCCCCAACAGGCACAGCTTTAAGACTGTTAAGTCTCCCTGAAGTGGGTGGTTGGTACATGAGACGCTTTTACAAACCGCTTCAGGGAATGTCCGCAGCCTTACGACCTTTAGTAGAACCATTTTTCAAACCTATTGCGGGCTTTTCTCTACCTGATAATGAAGTGATGGATGCCCCTTATGAATTTTATGAGCAAATAGAAGCTTTGGAAAAGGTATTAACGGATAATACTAAGACTTCGGTACGTTTGGTAATGAACCCAGAAAAAATGGTCATCAAAGAATCTTTACGCGCCCATGCTTATTTAAGTTTATATAATGTAGCCACTGATTTAGTAGTAGCTAACCGCATCATTCCTAATGAAGTTAACGATCCTTTTTTCCAGCGTTGGAAGTCGAATCAAAATATTTATAAACAGGAAATTTATGATAATTTCCATCCTTTACCAATCAAGGAAGCTCCTTTGTTTCCCACAGAAATGTGCGGTATGGAAGCTTTAGAAAAACTGAAAGAAATTTTGTACAAGGATGAAGATCCTACCCAAGTTTATTACAAAGAAAACACTATTAAAGTGATTCAAGAACAAGGCAACTACTGTCTACATTTATATCTTCCAGGTATTCCTAAAGAACAAATTCAGTTAAACAAAACTGGGGATGAGTTAAATATTAGAATTGGCAATCATCGCCGTAATTTAGTTTTACCGCAAGCTTTGGCTGCGCTTCAGCCTTCTGGGGCGAAGATGGAAGACGATTACTTAAAAATTAGCTTTAAAGATATGGCTAAACTTTAGACTATGTTTTGTTGCACGGCAAAGGCATCTAAATTCTGTAAGCCTTGCTGGGCAAGGGTTTAATTTTTGGGCAATAAAACTTAATAATCGCCAAAACCTTTGTCTATTAAGCATTATCAAGATAAGATGCGTTTGCCCTGTGTTTTGTTGAGTTACGCTGTCGCTAATCGAAGCTAACAAACTGACATAGCTAAAATGTTCAATATAGAGTTACTGAGTATTTAATTCATTTTTAATAATACCAGGGCAAGTAGTGAAAGCCATGATTTTGAATGGATTAGGCTTTGTGACCTTACCTTTGTACTTGTTCGGAGAATTTTTTATCATCCAAGCCACAGATTTTCTTTAAGAAAGTAAAGATACACTATCCAAGAAGGAGATTGGCCAGGGTTGGGATTTGGCTTAGAGCTATTTAAAGACTTACCAATGCGACCAGGAAAAGTTGAACGAAGAGAGTTTGAGTACATTCGT
>CAYMWC010000337.1:0-5186 GCA_964393695.1 uncultured Pleurocapsa sp. | reverse complement strand
ATTACATATTTAAAATTGTGCTTCAAAAGTCTATTCTCTTCTTTGTTCTCTTTTAATTCAAGAGAACATTTTTTCTTTTTCCTTTCAAAATGAGAACTGCTGCAATAGTGGAATTGCTCCCTAACCTCTGAAATTTGGCGATCCGTAGGCTGGGCGTTAGGGCGATCGCACTTTTTAAAAGATAATGCGATCGCTGTTTAAATAGTTCCTGGTTGCAGATAAATAATGCGATTCTGCCAATCTGTTTGATTTTGAGTATCCCACAGCCAAATAATTGCTTTGACTAATTTACCAAAGTTATTAGGAGGAATCGAACGATAATCAATAAAAACTATACCTGCATGATTGATATTTGCTTGTCCCCATTCCAATAAGATTGGCGGAATTGTCTGTTGATCATAGGTAATTAAAGTTAGTTGTTCAATAGACGCAGCCCTAAGAATTGTTTCATCAGGAACACCTAAATAATGACCATGCTGCCAAGTATGAATGCTAAATATAGGAATTTCTGGACGTTTAATTACTATTTGCTTGGCTATCTCTGGAGATATTTGTTCATCCAATAAAAAAGACAGCATGAGCCTTACAAGTCAGACTCCAGAACATCTAGAGGAATTGATACCAGTTCCGTTTGAGGCAAAATTCGCTTGAGGGTTGTGTAGTTAATCGCCATATTATCTGCGATCGCGTTAGTTATTTCTTCTGGATAGGCTTCAGTATAATTGAACGCTGCCTTTACCCACTCTGCTGATTTTTGTAGATGAGTAGCAATTTTATCCACATCACGCTGATACTGTTGGGCGAGCATTATTACCTGCCACACTGCTAAATTAGAATTCTTCAGATAAGCTTGTCTGCCTACAGGAGAATTGCGAAACTCAATATAAGCAAACTCAGTTTCTCGTAATGATTCCTCAATTAACATTGCCCCAGTTTCACTAAGAGTTTTACCCAAACGACGCGCCAATCTTTGTAGCCTCGCTTCTGTTTCCTCTGGCAATCTCGTACTGACTACTTTAGACATAGGATATATGTGCCATTTATAAGTAACAATTATATTGTAACTAATAGTTACAAATAGAGAAAAATATATTTAAAATTAATATCTGCTTGAAAAATGCGTATTAATTGCGTAAAGTTTAACTAAAGGAAAGAAGTAAAAACAATGGGTGATGTAATCAGAGTGTTGTTTATAGGTTTAATCCGAACTCATATTTATTGATAAATAATCCAATCACTAGATCGTGCATCTCCTCAGTTTTGGAAAAGCAAATTGTCTTTCTTTGTAATCTCTTAATTCTGGTTCTCAATCGAATGTGTTTTTGCTCGATTCTTTGTGTCTTCTTCTTCCCAATTTTATGTTGTTCTTCAGGCAAATGTCTTCGATATGCTCCCAGTCCATCGGTACAATAATGCTTAATTCCAAATGGCTCTAACAACTTTTTTAGTTTCAGAAATACTTCATCTTTTCGGCGACCAAAAACATAAGCTAATACTAGTCCCGTAAGTCTATCTATGGCGTGCCAGAGCCATCGTTGATTTTTCTTTTTGCCTACGTAACTCCACATTTCATCCAATTCGGCTTCTTGAATTCCTGAAGTTTCTTTTGATTCCATCAACAAGATATCTACTTCTACTTTGTCTGGGTTGATTGTCGATAAGAGATTTTCATTTACGGGTTTAATTTGTGGCGACTTTTTTTGGCGTTGTTCAAAAACGGGGTATTGTGGGTAACAAACGCAGCACAAATTAAGCCTGGTTATTACTAGACTGACAGAACAATAGTATTACTTTACCTTGAGATTATTCAAGCTCTTTGAAATCTCTCGAATCCCAGCATTTCTAACCAATGAGGGTGCTTAATTCCTGTCATCAACTCTGTAGGACTTTTGCCCACTCGTTCTGGAACTCGACTTGCCATAAATGTGCGATGATTTAGAAAAAACCTGAGAAGGTCAAGATAGTTAGAACCCAGTTGCTTTCAATTGAAAAAGTAGTTTCTGAGACGAGAATTGAGGTTTTCTACCAAGGAACTGGCTCTGGGAGTCGATTTCATGGCCTCTTCCACTGCTTCTTTCACCGGGAGAAATTTTTTAGAAAGTTGCTGATAGAGATGATTCCATTTCTGCCAATAGACATTAGTGGATAGGGACTTCTTCATCAACAAACAAACTTCTCGAACTTGAGAGCGAGAAATCTGAAACTTTTGGGCAATATCTGCTACTTTTTGGTCTAAAACTTCAGCAAAAGCTCATAAATTCTCTTTTTGATTCGATAAAGCGATTCTTAAAGCTTTAATCCCTTTGTGAGCCTGGTCTTCCCTGAGTTCCAGTTCTTCAATAATAAAATTCATCAACTCCAATCGTTCTGACCACTCAGGGCCTGCCAAGGACAAAATATCAATTTTCAGCCAATAGAGCAATATTTTGAGGTCACTGGCTAATTTTTGGAGTATTGCTTCATTTTTACGCGCTTGAGTCAATTTAGCTGATGATTGATTCCCTTTTCCCTTTAATTTAGCTGCCTCCATCTTCTGTTCTAGCTCTTCTCTTTTTGTTGTAGCTCCCTGGGCTTTTTTGGCTAAATTACGACATAAAGCTTCACATTGGTCAAATATATGCCACACATCTCCATGACAGGGCTTATCCCCCCAAGCAGCTTTTTGTCCCGCTCTGATTCCTTTTCCTCCATCCGCAATGGTGTAGTCAGGATTTAATCCTTGTTGCTCCAGTTCCAGTAGATAATAGCCCCAAGTATCTTCATCTCGATGCTCTACTTCTTCGGGAGCAATGCGAAAAAGTTGGCTGGCGATCGCCAGCCTCAAAGAGCGATCGCTCTTTGAGAAAAATCACTCAATAATCTCGTGATTGCTGCTATTTTTAACTGTTTTAATTTCTTAAACTCAACTAATCTATTGCTTTGAGATGAGGTGGGCGATCGCTAACTGAAAAACCAACTTTTTCGCATTGCTCCCATCATAGAGTTTTTGTCCTCACGGGGCGATCGCTCTTGATTTCCTTAGACCACAAAATCCGTTAGAACCAGAAAATTTTATGCAGATTCTGCTTCTAACTTTTCTAGAAGAGTTTGTCTGACAAATTCTTGCCAATTATCCCGTTCTTTAATTTTGGCACTCAAAGAAGGAGGAACTCTTAAGTTTAGCTGAACAGTACAAGATTCCTTTCGTTCGGTTGTGAAAGTATAAGCCTTTATTTGGTCTATTTTGGGATTCTTGTTTGCCATAGAAAAAACTGTAACTGTATAAAGCCCTCACTACCAATAATATAGCGTGTAAACATGGCAAGTGTAAAAAATAAAGAGATTATTAAAATAAATTATTTTCTCATACTATTGCCATGTTCACATGGCAATAAGTTGTTATAATTATAGTTAAAAGAGCGATCGCTTTCCGTCGAAAGTCCGCGATCGCTCTGAAGTACAAATCCCATAATTTTAGGAATTGAACTATGACTTTGAATATAGCATTGCAACAAGAGCAGCAGCAAAGAGTAGACAACGATTTGGCGTTAGCAGAAGAGCAAAAACATCAGGAAGCCAGTGTAGAGACAGATATGTATTCGGCTGGATTTTTTGATGGATTAATCGGGTTAGAACCATCTGCACCAGAGAGACATAGCTACTGGTCAGGATATGAAACAGGGTATCGAGAGTACTGGGTGAAAAAGCTAGGGGTAGAAATACCAACCCACTTCTAAACTTATTAACCACCATTACTCAATTTATCTGGGTAGTGGTGGTCATGCGATAGCTTCGCTTGCCGTAGGCATCGCGCTCATGAAAAAAAATTACCCAGTGAAAATAATGAATCAAGCCCAAAAACCAGGAGCAATAGTAGCTGCTGATTCCATTGCCCCTGCGTATCAAAATGCTCTGTCGAATACCGTGGCGCACTACAAATTGATGGTAGCGTTTGTCAAAGTTCAGATGGTCGAAAACATAGACTACGGAAAAATCCCAGGCACATCTAAGCCCACCTTACTAAAAGCAGGAGCGGAGAAACTTTGTCGTCTGTTTAGTTTACGCCCAAGTTACGAGTTAATTCACTTTGTAACCGACTTTGATAAGCCGTTATTCCACTACCATTATCGCTGTACGTTAGTCAGACAAGGAGAAATGGTCGGTCAGGGCGACGGTAGTTGTAACTCAAAAGAAAACAAATATGAAAAACAGAAATATAAGATATACGACCTGACGAATACAATTTGTAAAATGGCACAGAAGAGGGCATTAGTGGCTGCCGTTTTGTCTAGTTGTGGAGCAAGCGAGTTTTTCACCCAAGACCTAGAAGCATTAGCAGGGGGTGAGTCATGAGCATCTTAAGTACCTCCCCCACCAGTACTCGTCATTTTGACATGAATATTGCTGCTGCGTTAGGAAACATCAACGCAGCGATTATAGTCCAACAACTGCATTACTGGATGCAAAAGGAAGGAGTAGGAGTAATAGTAGAAGGAGTGAAGTATATTTACAACACATTTTACGACTGGGTAAATTTACAATTTAGCTGGTTAACCAGGTGGCAATTCAGGAAGTCGATGGATGTATTGCGAAGTCTTTCTATTGTCAAAGTAATTCGTTATAAAGCTTCACAGTGGAATCAGACCAACCATTACTCATTAGATTATGAACGACTACAGGAATGGGCGGAGGCTGAAAACATTGAAATCTCCGAGTTGTGGTCTAACACACCTCAATCGGTGAATAACCAAACTCTTGAGATGAGGGATGCTGATATCTCATATATAGAATCAAAAACTACTAACTTAGATCGAACAACAAAGCAGGAAGAAAGCGATTGTCAAAATTCTCAATCCCAGCCTTCTGCTGCTGCCGAACGAAAAACAGCTTTAAAAGAGTCGGAAATCTCCAAAAGAGTAAAGTTACCAAGAGAAAGGTTAACTGCCCCCGTTGCTCAAAATAAAGCTAAATCAAAACAAGTACACTCAAACACTGGTGAAGATAAAAAAGCTGGCAAAGTTGACTATATAGTCAACAAAAAATGGGAAGATCTAATCCCGAGTTTAGACGATGCAGGAATACCCACAAACAAGACGGTGATTAACCTGCTGAAGATGTATAGTCCTGAGCAAGTGAGAGGAGCGATCGCCATATTTAAACCCACATTCGGCAGCCCCACAGATGAAATATAAAAAAAACATAGATTC
>CAYMWC010000336.1:0-5212 GCA_964393695.1 uncultured Pleurocapsa sp. | reverse complement strand
CGGTTCGATTCATCCCTCACGGGACATGAGGGTCTTCTCTCACAAAGAAGATAAAATAATAAGTATATACAGTTTTACATAAAAACTAGATTAAATTCAGGTTATTAAGCATTATGGGATTTTTTGATTCTCAAGTCGTTCAAGAAGAAGCGAAAAAACTGTTTGAAGATTATCAGTCTTTGACGCAGTTAGGTAGTGAATACGGTAAATTTGACCGTGAAGGCAAAAAGATGTTTATCGAGCAAATGGAACAGCTAATGGAACGCTATCAAATTTTTATGAAGCGTTTTGAGCTTTCTGAAGACTTTATGGCACAGATGACTGTACAACAACTAAAGACTCAACTGAGTCAATTTGGTATGACTCCTCAACAGATGTTTGATCAAATGGAACTAACCCTTAAAAGAATGAAATCAGAAATTCAACCATATTAGACTTGTTGCATAAGTCTTACAATCCTCGTTTTTGTGAAGGATGAATTATGAAGGATGAAACTATCATTTTTAATGACAATTTTATTTTTTCAATATTTCAATAATTAGATAACTGTTCAAGGAAACAGGAAATAGATAACAGGAAACAGATAATTTAGAAGATTACTTTTCTACTAAATGCACAACGTGACCATCTAAATCTTTAATTGCTAAAGCTGTGGATTACACCTCTAACAAAAGAGAGGTTTCTTCAAGAGAGACTGATAATTATTGATTATACTATTTGGGCTTTTTGGTAATATTTGTGACGTGCAAATACAAAATATCTATCTTATAGTAGATATAATATTTTTTAATATATGAAAAACCAATTTCTCAACATATGGAAGACAAACTTAAGGAACTAATCGGTCAGTCTGATATTTGGCTATTTATTAAAAGTAGTAATGGTTGGGTCAAAAACGTAGAAATTTTAAACGTGCAGCAAGAGATAGTAACTTTTCGTTATCAGCACGAATCATTAGAAGAAGTAAAAATTTGGGAAAAAACTACTAGATTAGACAATATTTTAGAAATTGATATTCGCTTAGTTGCTGTACCCAAAGGAGAACAAAAGCTCAATGATATGCGTGCTAAGTTAACTAAACTATTAGAACAAGAGTGAAAATTAGACGAGTCAATTAACTCATAAGCATTTACCAATAGAACTCATAGAGATATCTTGTCGTTGTCAGACCACTTAAAATTGTAAAATTTACTTAATACTTGCAGTTTGATTAACGAGGGAGATATTTTTATGACCGTTGCCACTAACATTCCTACCTTTTGTCAAGGTGTTCAGCATTTTAAAGATAACTTGCCTAGTTTCGAGCAATATGGGCAGGAAGTAGCCATCAAAGAGGGACAAAGTGCGATCGCTTCTCCTGTCGAGCCAGTAGCCGTTTATCAAACTATGTTGGCAGCGGATGCTTTACGTTATCTAACTCTGCAAATTACCGCTAGTAAACAGTCAGGACACCCAGGAGGATTTGCCAGCATTGCTGATACCATTGCAGCTTTGGTAATGTTGGGACATAAAAATATTATTACGGAAGTAGGACATCATGCTCCAGGCTTTTATAGTAATGTCTTTTTAGATACATCCCTGGAAGCGATGGGGATTAATAACGTTCAGAATTTGCGCGATCGCTTTCGGGAAATGCATGGGCTTTTGGGACACCTTTCAGGACAAATCCCTGGTTTATTAAACCCCGCAGGGCCTTTAGGACAAGGACAGCACTTTGCGATGGCAGGGGCGAAACTTCATCCTGGAGTATTATTTCCTGTAACTATCGGTGATGGTGGTTTGGGTGAACCCTATATTATGAGTAGCTTTGGACACTTTAATACTGCCTATCCCCAAGTGACTAATTTCTTGCCCATTTTAGTCTGGAATGGATATTCTCAGGAACATCACAGTATGGTGTCTACCAAAACCAATGAGGAGATGATTGCCTACTGGCAAGGTAACGGTTTTGCGGAAGTAATTTTAGTCAATGCTAAAGATTATGATGATAGTAACCAGCCAGGAAACTATGTAGACAGTACTAAGTTTTCCTTTGAAGGGAGAATGGCATTTATGCAAGCTGTCTTAGAAGCGACGGACAAGGCTGCTAAGTCGGCATTAGGTGGTAAATTAACAGTTCTAATTGTTAAGCAACTAAAAGGTGCAGGGGTACATAAACGGGGCGCACAGTCTCATAACCTCTATCCAGGAGACAGTGTGGAAAAAGATTATATTGTCGCTGCTTTAAAGGAAAGAGCTTTAACTCCTGAAGCTTGGCAGTTAGTTCGGGAGAACTATGTCCGTGCTAATGGTGGTGCAGCAGCCAAGACAGTTGTTACCGAAACAGAATATCCGCTAGCTGATTTAGGGACAATTCCCCTCGAAGAATATCCCGTTGGTGGCGAGAAAAAAGTAGCAACTACCGCTATGGGTGCGATCGCTGGTTACGTAGGACAACAGGACAAAGACTTTATTGTCACCAATGCCGATGGTAACGCTGCTTCAGGAATTAATAATATCAATACTGCCCTGAAAATTATTCACCCCACCACTGACGAAACCTATTTCCAACAACCCCAAGGACAGGTTTATGAACCATTAAGTGAAGATGCTTGTGCAGGATTGGCAGCAGCACAGGCTTTATTTGGGGCGCGCACTCTTTGGTGTTCCTATGAATCCTTTGCCATTAACGGTTTACCCATCTGGCAGACAGTTACTCAAGCAATGGCAGAATTAAGGCGATCGACTCCTTCTACTATCACTCTCTTTACCGCAGGGGCATTAGAACAAGGGCGTAACGGTTGGACACATCAACGCCCAGAAGTTGAGAATTACTTTGCAGGGATGATGCGTAACGGTAATGTTTTCCCTCTTTTCCCCTGTGATGCCAATAGTATCCAGGCTTGTTATGAATGGGCATTAAGCACCAAAAATAAAGGAATTACGATTACTGCTAGTAAGTCTCCCCTAGAAATTCGTACTACTCTCGAACAAACTCGTGAGGGATTAGCTAAAGGTGGCATTGTTCTTCAAGAAATTGATCCCCCCGAAGCCCCCCTTGGTAAGGGAGGTAAATGTGTTGTCTTTGCCGTTATCGGCGACATGACTCTCATTCCTGTCTTTGAAGCTGCCGAACAATTAAAATCTCAGGGTATTGGTTCTAAAATCATCTCTGTAATAAACCCCCGTCGTCTCTATCGTCCTAGTGATGTTGCCTGGGATAGTTGCAACCGTGAACAAGATGGTGATTTCCTCAGTGATGCTGAATTTTCGGCAATGTTTGATGGTGATGCTTTAATCGGAGTTACTGGTGGTTCTAGTGCCATGTTAGAACCTGTGATGTTGCGTAGTAATAGTAAACGGGATGTTTTTGCTTGGAAACGAGGGGAAACTACGGCTAGCGCAGGACAGATTATGGAATTTAACGGCATGACTGCGGAGAATTTTGTGAAACGAGCAATGGAATTGATTGGTTAGGTTTTTAAATTGGAAAGGTGGGCGAGCGATCGCCCTAACGTTGCTCAAAATACTAATTTCTAACCAACAACTCTCGGATAAACTGACTGTAATCATCTTTCATTGGTAGTTGTAAATCTTGTTTAATCTTATTTCTGGTTACTATTGTCTTTTCGTCGGTCTTGGGATTGTACCCTGTTTTTTGATATTCTTGCCAATATAACCCTGAGCCTCTTTTTTGCCATGTAGGTAAATCGTTAAAGTTAATGCCGTGTTGAAATAATAATTCGTGTTTATTAGCTTGAGATAAACCTGACATCATAGATGTAGCTTTGCTGAAGGAATGTCCTTCGCGTCTCAGACACCAGTAACAATGAGAACTAAGAGAATTACGATAAGCGTCTTGTTGTCGCCAGCGAAAATAGTCAACTACTAACTCCATATTAGGTAACTGGGAAATACGACAGTCAAAGCAGCCTAGATCTTGGAGTAACAAAGAAAATTTAGCACTAGCTTCAGCAGCTAAGACAGAATTTAGTTTTCTTAATTTGCGACTAAAAGTATTTTCTTCAATATCCAACAGTAAAGAAATTTCATCACTTTGAGTATAGCCATAAATAATTTTAAAGCCGCAAGTCATCAAATGTTCGACTGTAGCCAGCATATAGTCACGAAATCTATCATCAAATGGTGGGGTAAACTGATGAATCTCTTTGGTGAGGCGAGTAAAATTACGTCCGTCTAATCTAGCCACCATATATATATTGGGTAAAACAGAATAATCAAGAGCCGTTTCATAGACTCTCATTCTTGTATCTAATTCCTCAAATTTCATTGCGCAGTGCTACTAAATCAGTCTGTAACAATTAATCGAAAACTGAAAACAAAGAGCTTTATCATTAATTAGGTTTACAACATGAATCAACAAAGATTATTGAGCCATTTGTCGATGATAAATGAGTGATTTTTACTCATCCTGACATAATATAGCTGATCAAAACCTTCTTGGTAAGTAGGCAATTCTAATTTTTTAGCAGTGGCTAAAATACCTACCAGAGGAACTCTTGATTTCTGGTGACGTTGACTATTACGTTGTTTACATTCTTCGATATTGGACTGAAAATAATAGCCTGTAATTTTAAAACCCTTTACTTTGGCGGGTACTATATAACTTTGGCGTTCTAAAACTGTTGGATTAGTATTATCTATGACAAAAGACTGTTTTGCTTCTAAGCAAGCATTAAATAGAATTTTTTCGCGATGACGAGTTTTCAACATATCTAAATTTAATCTAATATGACTATTAATCAATTTTTCTTGATAAAAAGAAGATTTTCCAGAAGCTTGTAAACCAATAAAAATGACTGTTTCCATACTTTCTTATTTAGAGAAGTGCGATCGCTTTTTTAAATCAGATCGCCTTGTAGGGTGGGCAAAAAATCACAATAGTAGATTAACATTCCAGCAATTAGCTTATTGCCCACCAAATAATAATTTAAATCTTTGTTTGGTGGTAATCCGAAGGCTGCTCAAAGCAATCGCTTTATTTAGTTTTAAAGGTATTGAGGGAAAATGCGATCTTCAGGCTGTCCAAAGTGCGATCCAAAAACGACCAAAGCGATCGCACTAAGCTAATAGACTTTTAGCCTTCACATTCTTATACAATTAGTTATCCTAGAATAAGGCTAAAAATGCTCAAGGTAGGTAACAATGGAAGTTTTAAAACTCACAACTGAAATTGATGAAACAGGACAGCTAAATATTAAGCTGCCAACCA
>CAYMWC010000335.1:0-5219 GCA_964393695.1 uncultured Pleurocapsa sp. | reverse complement strand
TAGGACTTCTGACTTACATCACCTTAAAGTGACCTATGAGAACAGGATTTAGTATCACTACCTGTATAGAATTCTTGTCCTGTCAGTATTTTTACTGTAATTTTGAACACTGGTTCAAGTGATTTAAAGACAAAATTACTGTGTCTATTGCTTGTCTAATTTCTTGATTGGATACCTCAGAATTATTGAGTAAAATACTAAAGACTAAAGTGGGAGAGCTAGGTAGAAAAATATACCCTGCCAAGGAATTAGTTCCTGTTAACGTACCTGTCTTACCCCAAAGACGACCTTGAATAGCAGTATGGCGAAAGCGATTTTTTAAAGTGCCATTAACTCCAGCAATTGCTAATGATTGACGATAAGCTCTGGCTTGAGAAGAACGAGACATTACTCTCAGGGTTTTTACGAGGGTTTGAGGGGTAATTAAATTTTGACGAGATAAACCAGAAGCATCAACTAATAAATATGACTCTGGGTTTATACCTAGTTGTTTTAAGCTCTGATTAATGGCTGCGATCGCGTATGCGCCAGCGAAGCTGTTCGCGAAGCGTGGGCTACGCCCAATTGCAGTTGGGGTATTTAGTTTTTGAGCTAAAACTTTGGCAACCGCTTCAGCAGATAAATTATTACTTTCTTGATTGATTTCAGTCAAAATCTCTTGTATCGGTGGTGAAGTGATTTTAGTTAATTTGGCTTCTAATTGATTGTTTACTGGCTCAGTAACTACAATTCCTTGATCAACTGCAATGCCAGCTTGCTCTAGGTGTAAACGTAGAGATTCCAAAAAATACTGAGCAGGATCGACAATAGCTAAATCCCAAACATCAGGAGGTTCGTTAACAGCCAATTGACCACGAATTTGTAAAACTGGTTGACCTAGCTTGCCATCGATCTCAATGCTGTAGGGAATCTTAGCTGCTCCCGTTGTTGCTTGATTAATTACTTGCCACTGCCTAGCTGCGAGCGCATCACTCCAGTAATATTTAACAGGCTTACCTAGCTGCTGAGGTAACAACGTTAAAGTCACTGTATTTTGATTCAAGATTGTACTATTAACTGCGGTGGCAAAGTAACTGTGGACATCTAACCATTCCCAAGTAGGGTTAATTGTTGGTGCTGCAAAATAACTATCATCAACTATTAATTTTTCTATCCGTTCAATTCCTTGTTGTTGCAACCTATGTACTATAGTTTTTAAGCTTTTAGTGGATATAGTGGGATCTCCTTGTCCTTTTAAGCGCAGGGAAGCTAGATAGGGAGGTTTACCGACACTGTATAAAGGTGTAGTGATTTGATAATTAGCACCAAGTTCTGATAGCACCGCAGCCGTAGTCAGTAATTTGGCACTAGAGGCAGGGGTAAAAAACTGCTCGCCATTCAAACTATACAAAGACTCACCAGTTGCCAAAACTTGAATTTCTATTCCCCAACGCGATCGCTTGAATTTTGGATGATTAATAATCTTAGTGATAGCAGCAGACAAATCTTGAGAGCAAACTCTAGGGATAGATGCCGATTCAGAATTTTCAGCTATAGCTTTGTGGTTGATTATTGAAACTTCCCATAGCAAACTCAGCAAACTGGCAAATTTTAACCAAGTAAAAAATAATTTTAATAATTTTAATTTCATTATTTAGATTATTTAAATCAGAAATCGAGAGTATTTGGAATACTATCAGCGAATATGATCACTGGAATCCATTTATAGCTTAAAAATAATTAAGCATTGTTGCTTGACTTTAACAACAAAAATGTTGTTAAACTAAGTTTTAATTACTAAAACAACAAAAATATTGTTTTAGTCAGCCAGAGCAGGTTAATAAATTCAGCAGCATCATGGCTAAATTATTTACAGGCTAAGATATATAGTCGATTTTTAGAGATCTATTCATAATCATGACGAAAAGCTTTAAAGCGATCGCCAAGACTGTAATAAATAACTCTCAATTGAAAAAAATCTAAGATGACATCGATCAACAGCGTAGTTAACAATAATAAAAAACCATTAACCAAAGTCAAATTTAACTATTCTCAAACTCAGAACCCAAAATATTCCCAATATTCCCAAGACTCAATTAAAGATTATTTACAAACAATTGGTAGAGTTCCGTTATTAGGGGGAGAAGAAGAGATTGAGCTTAGTCGTCAAGTTAAGGATTTGTTAGAGTTAGAACGAATCCGCCAACAGTTAGCTAAGAAATTAGAGCGACAGCCGAGCGAACAAGAATGGTCTCAAGAACTTAATCTAACGTTATCTGCATTTCGTAGTCGTCTACAGCTTGGTCGTCGAGCTAAGAACAAGATGATACAGGCAAATTTACGCTTAGTGGTATTTATCGCTAAGAAATATCTCAAGCGTGGGCTTTCATTACAAGATCTAATTCAAGAAGGTAGTCTAGGTCTGATTCGAGCAGTAGACAAGTTTGAGCCAGAGAAAGGCTGTCGGTTTTCTACTTATGCTTATTGGTGGATTCGCCAATCGATAACACGAGCTATCACCGAACAATCTCGCACTATTCGTCTCCCAATTCATATTCACGATAAACTCTTCTCAATTAAGAAAGCATTTAAGCTCTTATCCCAGAAATTGCAACGTTATCCCAATGAAGTAGAGATAGCAGAATGTCTCAACATAACGGTCGAACAACTAAGATTTCTGCTTAAAGTAGTTCAAGTACCCTTTTCTCTGGAAACTCCTATTGATCGAGAAGAAGATTCTCGTCTATTAGGTGAAAATATTGAATCAGACCTGCCAACACCAGAAGAGTGGATTTTTAAACAGTTAAGAAGTGAGGAGGTAGAAAATATTTTAAGTTGTCTTAGCTCTCAAGAACAAGATATTTTACGTCTACGTTATGGTTTAAATGACGGATTGGTGAAGTCTCCAGAAGAAGTTAGTCAAATTTTAAATCTCAGTCGTCAAGAAATTCGCAAAATTCGGGAAAAGGCAATAAATAAACTGCGCCGTCTCTGTGTTGGTTATGATGCTGAAGAATATCTTTCTTAATGGCTAAATGTTGAGGTAGGTGTGTAAGGGTATCAAGAAAATTCTCGATTTCTGTTTATAGCAATACGCGAATACGTTAGGACATTTTTTTGACTGCTACTTGTGAGACAGTTGCGTTGGTGAGGCATTGCGGTCTTGGGGAGGGGCTGTGACTTGAATCGCATTCAAGTCCTTGAAAGCCCCGTGGTCTCCCCCCCGAAGCACATGCCGAAAGGGTTTCCCGACTTGAGCCCTAAAGGACTAGCTACGCGTCGCAAACTGTCGAACCCGAAGGGCTACTTGCTACTTGCTACTTGCTACTAATGAAGCCAATCACTCTGACTGTCCTAGTTCAACCTTGTACGGCTATATATTGCCAGCACTGAGTTGCAATTTCCCAATCTTCTTCTGTATGAATAACTAACACCCTAACTTGGGAATCTGAGGTAGCAATATCTTCATTCATCGGACGAGCATTATTTTTATCTATATCTAGGTGTAAACCCAAAAAAGCGAATTGCTCACAGGTTTTGGCTCTTACCTTGGCTGCATTTTCCCCTACACCTGCGGTAAAGACCAAAGCGTCTAATCCTCCCAAAGATGCTATCATTGCCCCGATACTACTTCTGAGACGGTGGATATAAATATCAAAGGCTAATTGTGCTTGTTCTTCTCCTTCATCACTAGCTGCTAAAATTGCTCTCATATCGGCGGATATACCTGAAACTCCCAGTAATCCAGACTCTTTATTTAATAATTGATTTAATTCATCTCCATTTAAACTATATTCTCGCATCAGATACAGCAAAATTTGGGGGTCAATTGAACCGCAGCGCGTCCCCATCATTAAGCCTTCGAGGGGAGAAAAGCCCATTGTCGTGTCGATACAAATACCATTGGCAATGGCAGCTAATGAACAACCGTTTCCTAAATGACAGGTAATTATTTTTAAAGAATCTAGAGATTTATCAAGAATTTGAGCAGTTTTGGTCGCGCAATATTGATGACTAATTCCATGAAAACCATAACGTTGAATGCCCCGTTTAAACCATTCATAGGGTAAAGGATAAACTTTAGCAGGTTTGGGGATTTGACTATGAAAAGCAGTGTCGAATACGGCTATTTGATTAACTTCAGGGAGGATTTTGGCGATCGCGTCTATCCCTTCGAGATGGGCAGGATTATGATTAGGGGCAAGGGGAATTAAATCAGCGATCGCTTTTTTAACTTCAGATGTAATTATCGTCGGCTGGGAATATTTCGCACCTCCATGAACTACCCGATGACCAACGACATCTATTTGTTCTAGGTTGTCTAAAACTTTAGTTGACCCTTGGACAAGAGTATTGAGCATTGTCTCTAAAGCCTGGTTACGATTAGCCAGCTCAATCTGTTGTTTAAGGCCATTACTTTTAACCGTCAAGCTGCCAAAATCTGAAGCAACTGTCCAATCTATATGCACTGACCATAAGGGTTCGGGTGGGTGTTGAGGTAATTCTGTTCCCAATCTGTAAAGACAACTTTTTTGACTACTTGAACCAGCGTTGAGGACTAAAATGTACATGAATTTAAAGGACAAAGGACAAAGGACAAAAATTATCCATAGCTAAATTCAGATTCTAATAACTCTCCCAAAGCCCGACAGATATCAATTGTAGTGACAATACCTGCTAGTCTACCTGAACTAAGAACTATTGCTGCACCAAGTTTTTGCTCAGTCATTTCCATGATTACATCTATTAAGGGAGTGTTAATATCTACTAAATAAGGATTGTAGGTCATAACATGAGCAACGGGAATATCGAAAGTAATTGGTAAAACTATTTTTGGGTTACCTATCCAGCGTAAATCTCTCTCCGAAACAATGCCCACAATGCGATCGCCTTGCTTAATTGGTACATGACGAATGTTGTGATTATTCATGAGTTCGACAATATTTGCTACTGAAGTATCAGGTTCAGCAAAGTAAGGGAAAGGCTGCATCAGGGCAGCTATAGTGGGCATTTGTCTGTAGTCTAATAGCTTCATAAGATCAAGATCATAATAACTGGCTAAAGTTAACGCCATCAGTCTAAACAATTTACAAACAATTTGAAGTTAATTTGTTAACAATAAATCTGGAGATATTCTTAAAATTATGTTTTTTAGGATTATCAATAACTTTAATTTACGCTAAAGTACAGCGGTTTGCATCTAAATGTGGGACAATGAAGCGTTGTGAAAATAGATCGTA
>CAYMWC010000334.1:0-5242 GCA_964393695.1 uncultured Pleurocapsa sp. | reverse complement strand
CCTTCATTCTTTCTCTGTTTTCTGTTCTAGCCTTTTCGTTAGTCTAAACTACAGTATTTCAGGATTTTTGCCATAATCGGATAGTCTTTTACCCACTCAATCAAGATATTACTGCTGGTAGAGTCAAGCTGTTCCTGCCGTTCAACGACTGAGCCTGCTTGAACTTTATCAATCTCAACCTGTTGTTGGAGTACCTCAAGTAATTGTTTTGGAGAGGCAATATTAAATCTTTGTCCTAACTCTTGATAAATCTCTTCTGCCAGATTTTCTCTCTTTAGTTCATAATCCTGACGAACTTTTTGCCATCGTTGAAAATCTAAATTAATCCCACGACTCTGCATTTGGGCTAAAGGCAGTAAACAATAATATTCGAGGATAGCTATTTGACTCAAACTAGCCAATTCTAGCCTAGATTGCAGTTCGGGTAATAATTTAACCAAAATTCCAGCATCATTGGCTGCATACTGTAACTGTGTCGGGGTTAGTTTTCCTGCCCAATCAGAATGTTGTTGAGTCTTATCTAGCTTGATATTGAGCAATTCCTGAGCCACAAACTGTAAACTTGCCTGTTTAGTTGCTCCAGCCTTTAACACTTCAAAGCCCAGTAGAGTACACATCATGGGAGGTTTCACCTCAATTCCCTCGGCTGCCAGCATCAAGATATCAAATTTTAAATGATGTCCTATTTTTAACAATTTAGGATTAGCCAGTAACCTTTGCAAACTAGAGTAATTCTCAATCTTAGACAGTTTGATAATTAACACTGGCACATCTTGACTATAGGCAATTTGTACGGTTCTCACCCTGCCAGGAGCAGGAGTTAATCCTTGGGTCTCTGTATCGAGAGCGATAAAACAGCTTTCTTGTTCTATCTTGGCGACCCACACCTCTAAGTCTTGTTCTCGCTCAATCTCTAGATAATCAAAATTCTGTTTTTGTTGTTGTCGTAAGCGTGCTAAGTAGACAGCACTTTGTTCTTGACTATAAAAACTAAATCTTTGGTCGGTCATTGTATTTTATAAAACTGTGATTAGTGATTATTGAGCGTTGAACGTGCTTTTTCACTTGATTTGCTCCTAGTACTTTTGGTCGGATTATCTATAGCTCAACTGTAATTAAACAGAACTAAATATCGACCCAATACGAGTTAAACCTCAGTGCAACTAAGGCTAGCTTGTCATTATTCTGGACATACAAACAATTGTTAACTTACCTGATGTTTTTCCCATGTCTCGAAATCTAATTGACGAAAAAATTTTTTTCATGTTAATGGCGATCGCCATGTTGCTTGCTGTTTGGGTGCTTCCTACTTGGCTGTGGCAGTTCAGTTTACTCAGTAAATTATTTAGTTAAGACTATGCCCGTTAATTACTCATTTAATGACTATCAGATTGCTCAGATGCCAACTCTTCAGGCTACAACGGTAGCCACACCCCAAGTTCAACCAAAGTTTTGGGAAACAGAATTATTTCAACTCTCTGCTATGGGCGGAGTGTTAACTTTATTACTACTTGGGGCTTCTTTGAGTAGCAAACAGCCCAAGCTCACTTCTGCGCGCATGGCTAATCGTTGGGACAAGCTTAATGCTACTAACCTTACCTTTAAATGTATGCAGGCTAATGCTCAGGGCAAGCCTTATCCCAGTGCTATGTGGTGCGGTACACCTCGATACGCCTATGGTTTTTTAGGTGTTAAATGGGCATCTCGTCTCCAGGCTATACTTCATGGTACGATGCCGACTACCTGGCTACCGGACATCGGACGAGGAGCATTAGTTCTCGGCGCTCCTGGTTCGGGTAAAACCTTTTCCACCATTGACCGTATGCTCGAATCTGGTTTTGCCCAGGGCTTTAGTACTCTTCTTTACGACAAAAAAGGTGATCAGATGAAGCTGCATATGGCTCTGGCATCTCGATATGGCTATACCGTTGATGTTTTTGCCCCTGGTGGTGTAGGACCAGAAGAAGGAGAAGACCAAAATACGCCTGGAAGTGACTATACCTGTGTCATTAATCCCATAGACTTCATGAAAGATCCTCGCGATGCAACTACAGCAGGGGAACTAGCCAAGATCTTTATTGATTCTCAAGGAGGTAATAACGGCAAACAAGGTTTCTTCTCCCAAACTGGAGGTATGCTGGCTAAGGGTCTGATGCAGCTGGCTAAAGCTAGTAAGTATCCAGACCTGCCAATGGTCTATGCCATTACTCAACTCCCCAACCTCGTCAAACGCCTCGAATGGGCAGTCAGACGTAATGACAATAAAAAGCTCGACCCCTGGATTGCTGCTACCATCTCTAATTTCCTTTCTTCAAAAGACAGTGAAAAGACCGCAGCTTCGATTAAGACTACGGCTGAAATTACCTTCTCTGGCTTTATTCTTGGAGTTTAGACTAATTTCACAGGTAGTGTTTTTCTTGAAGATTCAGAGTATTCAGCCTACTACCAGTAGCGTAATCTTTGATTTAGTCTAAACTCCAGTTATTCAGAACGACCTCTTGCCCTGTATGATTGGTAAAAGTACCATTCCTCTATACCTCAAGCCCAAACAACTCCTGGTAATGAAGCTAGATGACCGCAGGCGATCAGTCATTGCCCCTTTGATTACCATGTGTATGCACCTTTCCATAGTTGAAAACCTATCAGAAAAACGGCAAAACCCTTTTGTCTACTGTATTGATGAAGCGCCCAGTCTTGGCGTATTTAGCAAGTTAACCGAATTTATTAACGAATATCGTTCCAATGGTGGTATTCCTATTATCGGCGCTCAAAGTTTAAATCAGTTCTATGAATTGTATGGAGACAAACGAGGTAAAGCTTTAGTTTCTGGTCTTTATACTCATATTTTATTTGGCCCTAATGATTCGGGTACGGCAGAAGAATACAGTAAAAAGTTTGGTAACAAGACTGTAATTACTACCTCGGTATCCCGTTCTACAGGCAAAGGTGGGGCTTCAATTTCTACCAGTAAACAGATTCACCAAGTGCCTTTAATCAGTGTTGATCAGATTGAAAGATTTCCTCAAGGTAAAGCTATTATCGCTAACCCTGGCTATGGTGATCTCAACGACACTAGAAGACCAATTATGGGTCGTATTGGTGTACCTTTAGAGGATATTAAACGGGAAAATCAAGCCCAATCAGTAATTTGGAAAGAGAAAATTCGCCCTGCCCTGGCTCGTAGAATGGCAAAGCTTAAAGAGGAGCAACAGCAAGAACAATATTTAGATCTTAGTAAGTTGAATGCCCAGGAAAAACTGGATTGGACTACCGAACAGTTAAATCTCAGATTGGCAGCAGCAGAAGAACTATTACCTATGCCTCAAGAGTAAGATACCCAGTTACCCAGGTTTCTTTATACCAAGTTTAATGGGTTTATATAAATAAAGATTACAAGTAACCAAGATATAAAGTTAACTTGTTATCTTGGAAGCCGTAAACCCAAAGAAAAAACCCTACTAAAATAGAGATGAAAAGTGCTAGACAGATAATTACTGTCACTGGGTACAAAGGCGGAGTTGCTAAAAGCACTACGGCAATCCATTTAGCAGATTATCTGAGCGATTATGGGCCTACTTTGATAGTCGATTGTGACCAAAACCGTACCGCCTTGTCTCGTTATAAAAAAAATCTAGAGTCACAAGCTAAGCAAAAACTGCCGTTTATGGTAGTGCCTGAAAAAGCTGCGGCAATGCACGTAGCCGACTACAAATATATCGTGATTGACACCCCAGCTAGACCCAATACTGATGACCTTAAAGAGTTAGCAGCAGGAGCTAACTTATTAATTTTGCCCACTCAGCCTAATTCCGATAGCTTCGAGCCAATGATGGAAACGGCAAAAGACTTAGGCAAAGCTCCTTATAAGTTTCTAATTTGTATTGTGCCTCCTTATCCCAGTAATTCAGGGAAAGAGATGCAGCAAGCATTAATAGAAGCTGATTTACCTGTATTTAAGCAGATGATCCGTCGTGCAGTCGGCTTTCAATATGCAGGAGATCAAAGTACTACGGTTCGTTATCTTACAGGCGAGAAAAAACTTTGGCAAGATTATAAAGTCGTTGGTCAAGAAGTAATTAGTTTTCTGGAGAATAAAGAATGAGTATTAAAGATATTATTAACAAGGCTAAGTCGAGCGATTTTACCCCATATACACAGGAAGCTGAGTTGCCAGAAACCCAGGTACTTAGTAACTCAGTAACTCAGTTACCCAGTGACCCAGTTACCCAGCAACCTAAAAAGCTGAGTAACAAAAAAGAGAAAAAAAAGACCTTAAATTTAGAAGTGCCAGCTATAGTCGGCAACTTTTGGATGGGTCAAATTAAGACTGATGGTGGCACATTCAAAAAAATTGTAATTGATTTATTAGTCAGAAAATATGGTCTTCCTGATGGCTACAGTAAAGAGGATTTATAGCTTCGGGAATCTTGGTTATTGTGTACCCAGTAATCTTTAAACCCAGGTACTTGGTAAACTGGGTTTCCAATAATCTTATTTTTAAGGTTACCGAAAACCCAGGTATTAAGTTTCCTTTATTTTTGCTCTATTTTTTTAGGGATTATCGCCGACTTTAAAGGCTTGCCCCGAAATATATTTAACTGTGTTAATCACCTCACAAAAAAACTCTTATAACGAATTAATAAATCTGCCGAAAATATTCCGATTGACAACTAAATTGTTGGTTTTAAAATAAGAGCTATGGGCGCAAACTAAGTTGTAACCAAGCAATCCGCGATCGCATTCGGTTGGTTCTAATTCTAAAAATTCTTCAGTAAGATCAAATTTACAGCGGATTTCAGCTTCATGAGATACATCTGCAATGACTGAAAGCTTTATTCAAAAAGGATTATAATATTTTGGGTGTGTGTCGAAAAGATGTGATCCGCTGTATCTCCCAGCATTCCGCCTACGAGATCGCCTTTAGCATCAAGATTAAACCAATTGTTGACAAAAATAGGACGATCGCCGTTTTTGTTCTCATCTCTAAGAGAATTTCTCACAGGTGGAAGAGAAAGCGCACTACCAACAGTAAAGAAATTTTTTACTTTGCCCCGACGAGAAGTTGGTTGTTGTTCTAATTCTCTCAAACCTTCATAAGCGACAACTGTCCCCCAACTATGGGAAATAATATCAATCACATTCTCCCCATTTAAAAGCGGTTCTACTACCTTAGTAAAACGATCAATAATACCAATACCTTCGCCAAAAAAGGATCAGAGAACGTACCCCCTGTCAAGAGGTT
>CAYMWC010000333.1:0-5255 GCA_964393695.1 uncultured Pleurocapsa sp. | reverse complement strand
TTCCTATTTCCTATTTCCTATTTCCTATTTCCTATTTCCTATTTCCTATTTCCTACTTCCTACTTCCTACTTCTATGATCTTCCCCAACTTCACCCAATTTACTGAATTAGCTCAAAAAGGTAATTTTATCCCTGTATATCAAGAATTAGTGGCGGATTTAGAAACCCCTGTATCAGCTTGGTATAAAGTTTGTGCTGGTCAACCCTATAATTTTCTTTTAGAGTCCGTAGAAGGTGAAGAAAAACTAGGACGTTACAGTTTTTTGGGTTGTGATCCCATGTGGGTATTAGAAGCTAGAGGCGAAACTACCACCCAAACTTATCGTGATGGTTCGATAGTTGAGTTTACAGGTAATCCGTTTGAAATTTGTAATCAGTGTCTAGCTCCGATCAAACCCGTCAAGCTACCTCAGCTTCCCCCTGGTATTGGCGGTTTATTTGGAGTTTGGGGATATGAACTGATCCGTTGGATTGAACCACGAGTGTTTGTCCATGAGCCTCAAGAAGGTGATTTACCTGATGGGCTTTGGATGCAGGTAGATAATTTAATTATTTTTGATCAGGTAAAACGGAAAATTTGGGCGATCGCCTATGCAGATTTGCGCGATCCTAATACTAGTCTAGAAGAAGCATATCAAGCTGCGTGTGATCGTGTTACAAAGTTAGTACTAAAGTTGCAGTTACCGCTACCGATAGAAGCTAAAGCTTTAGAATGGCATTCTTTCGATAATCATGGTTCTAAGGATAATTCGGGATTAGTCTACTGTAGCAACACCGATAAACAAATATTTTGCGCTAACGTTGAGAAGGCAAAGGAATATATTCGAGCAGGAGATATTTTTCAGGTAGTCTTGTCTCAAAAGCTTTCTACCGTCTATAAAGGTCATCCCTTTAATCTCTATCGTTCTTTACGTCTAATTAATCCTTCTCCCTACATGGCTTACTATCAGTTTGATACTTGGCAACTAATTGGTTCATCTCCAGAAGTCATGGTTAAAGCTGATGCGAGAAGTGATGGCAAAATTGAGGCAACCCTCAGACCAATTGCAGGTACTCGTCCTCGTGGTAAAACCAAAGCAGAAGACGATGCTTATGCCAAAGACTTATTAGGCGATCCTAAAGAAGTCGCAGAACATATTATGCTAGTGGATCTAGGACGTAACGATCTAGGGCGTGTCTGTGTTAAGGGAAGTATTACTGTCGATGAATTAATGGTGATAGAACGCTACTCCCACGTAATGCATATTGTTAGTAATGTGGTAGGAGAATTAGAGGCTGATAAAACAGCTTGGGACTTGCTTAAGGCTTGTTTCCCAGCGGGTACAGTTAGTGGCGCGCCTAAAATTCGGGCAATGGAAATTATCCATGAGCTTGAGCCTGAAAGACGTGGCCCATATTCTGGAGTCTATGGTTATTATGATTTTGAAGGGCAGCTTAATAGTGCTATTACGATTCGCACCATGATTGTTCGTCCTTATCAGGAAGATCAATATATGGTTTCGGTGCAAGCAGGAGCAGGATTAGTAGCCGACTCAGTATCCGAATCCGAATATCAAGAAACTCTCAATAAGGCAAAAGGTTTATTAGAGGCAATTAAGAGCGTTAGGTGATGTGGCGATCGCTATTTAGTTAATAATTGATAATTAACTTTTATTAATTGAAAGTTAAAAAAAAGCACATTATCAACATTTTCTAGCAAATTTGGTAACTTAAGCTACAAGGAATCTTAAATTTTACCAATTCTTAAGGTTTTAATATTTGATGAAAATATCTCATCTAGATCATTTAGTTTTAACAGTCAGAAATATTGAGAATAGTTGCCATCTTTGACTAACAATCTGTTTCCAGTCTTTGAGATGTTGATTCAATTTCATCTGTGTAAAATTGTTTTTGGTTCTAACTTCCACTTATACACTCTTAGTCAAGCAGTTACTCTCATCTTTGTAAAAAACCTACCCTTGTGAGGAATCCTTGCCTCCCTGTTTTGAAAAGTGATGCCTTAAATTTGATGATTTATGGGAGAATCAAGGTAAGAAAACAGGGTTTCGTTAAACCCTAACTAATATTTCCTAGTTAGGTTTTTAAAAAATTATTGATTATTTTCACTGTTTCCAAATACGACGATTCAGATTTAAGTCATCAACAATACCAATCATTAGCTGTAAATCTAGAAAATACTCTCTTAAGGGAGTAAAAGATGTCATATTTTTGAATAGTTTTGGTTCAAATAGACGATAGCGATAGGGAATAGCAATATACATAAAACCATCAATAAAAGAAATATAGACTTGACGCTTAGCTTTTTTGTTAAATTCAACTAAACGACTCATTAAATTGGTTGATAGAATATAACGAGACTCAATTTGATTGTCACCATAAACTTGAAAAAATTGCTTAAACTCTAAATCTTCTAAATCGATATTTTCGCCTCGCCAATTATTAACCAGAGGAAGTTTATTTTTCAGGAGATTAGGTAAAATAAAAGTTCTACTGACAAAATATTTGGCAAATTTAGCTTCAAAAAACAAACCGTGAAAAACTTGTTTTTTCCAAAAATAATCTACAGTGCCAAATTCATTGGTATATCGACTAGCAAAATTTTCGACGACAATCTCAGCAAAAAAGATATCAGTATTACCGATCACACCATATACACAGTCTTCTTGTTCTAGGGAGTCGGGTTCTTCTAGTTCGTCGCGAAAGATCTGGCTGCGGGTAAAGCTTAGAATAGTTTGCCTTTTATCTTCTAAGAATAATTTATAAGCATAGCTAAGAGTTCCTGCTTCATCTATAAAACTAATAATTTTTTCGATGACATTGCGCTTAAAACCCATTCTATAAATATGAATACAACCACGACAAAATATGATCCAGATTGAGCCAGGAAAACTTAGAGTGGCAAGATTAAAAATCAAGACATCTTTAATACCTAAATAATTAATAATTACTCGACAGATAGCCCAATTAACTATTAAACAAATAATACCTGAAACTATAATTGTGATTATAGTTTCAATGCGTTTTTTCTCCAACTTTTTGAGTTGATCTAAAAGATGCTCTTGGCAATATTGTTTAAACTGAGATAGGGTTTTAAATTTAATTTGAATATTACTAGGTGTAAGATTAACAGACTCTTGGCTTTCCTCCTTCTCGGTTATTGTTTTTGACAGTGAGTTAGGAACAAGATTTGCCATAAACTTAGCTCCCCATAAACTAGCCACCCTATTACTACTATGAATCATCAACTGACAAAGAGCGATCGCTTGCTCTAATTGCTCATTTTGTTGATAAGCTTTCACTAAGTTTCGTTGAATATTAAGATGCAAATAATCTTCTGGTTCGACAATAGTTAATAACTGTTCAAAAATAGTAATTGCAGTACTAAAATCACCTTGATGAATAGAGCGATCGCCTGCTCTAAAAAGTCGATCTATTTCTTGACTGGTTAAATATTTTGCTGATGTAATCGGATCTCGATCTTGAGCTTGAAAATCATTCACTGTGCTGCACAGAATATCATTTAATTACCAAATTAATTAATTTAAAATTTAATTTAAAAGTTCCCCGACATTAACATTGGCTCTTTCTTCTGCGGGGGTAATAAACATCTGTTTAGTTTGATATTTCATATATGCAGCGACTAGATTACTAGGGAACATTTCGACACTATTGTTGTAATTAGTTACTGCGGTATTATAAAAACGTCTAGCAGCAGAAATTTGCTCTTCGATTTCATTTAAAGATTCTAGTAGCTGAGTGACATGACGTTCAGATTTTAATTCTGGGTAATTTTCAATTAATGCCATAATATTACCCATAGTACGAGTAATTTGATGTTCAATATTTAATCTTTGCTCGGGACTAATATCACTAGCCATAGCTCGCGATCGCAATCTAGTAATTTCGGCTAAAGTTTGCTGTTCAAATTCCATATGATGTTTAACTACCGATACTAAATTAGGAATTAGATCCCAACGTTTTTTCAGTAAAACATCTACACTTGAAAAAGATTTATCAACTTGATTTTTTTGCCTGATCAAGCCATTATAAATTCTGATTCCAATTAAAAAGATAGTAATACTTAGTAATAAAAGTATGATGGCTGTGGAGAATAAAAGATAAATCCAGGGTTGCATAATAGAAAACCTACAGATACTTGCTATTTATTTATCATTCCCCAAAATTTATAAAATTATTCAGTAACTAATTTAAAATGAAATGCGATCAGTTAAACGAGCGATCGCTACTTTTAAAAGTCAAAAGTCAGAAGTCCAAAGTTATCTCTTCTCAAAACATCAACACGAGTTGCAGCAGAAATATAACGCGATCGCTTTTTAGTTACTTTGGCTTTTTTTGGTTTTTGTTTACGTTTTCCTTTAGGGGGAGAAGAAGCAATAATTGATTCTCTGATTAACCCCCTAATCAGCTTTTTAACTTATCATGAAAATGAACAGTGATCGCATTCTAATGATTAAAATCCCGCTCAATCTTTTTAAGATCTAACTCTACTGGCTTTTGCGACTGTGAATTAGCCTGGTTACTGTTATTATGAGGCGAAATTACCGACTGCACTCCTTCAATGGTGGAAATCATACTTCGGGGGTCCATAAACATCACCTTGCTACTTTCGCTATTGCCGATTTCTTTACCCATTTCTAGATAGTTTTGTGCCAATAAAAACTGTAGGGCTTCATGAGCATTAGGATCGCTTTTCAGCTTTTCAATCACAATTTTCATCGCTTCGGCGGTGGCTTCCGCTTTAAGGATCTGTTCTTGGCGTTCACCTTGAGCTTTTAAGATAATTGATTGCTGTTCGGCTTCTGCATACAAAATAGCTGCTTTTTTCGCTGCTTCCGCTTCCAGTAATTTAGCCTGTGCCTCCCCTTGGGCGGAATTAACTGCCGAATCCCGATGTCCTTCCGAAGTTAAGATATTCGCCCGTTTTTGTCTTTCCGCAGCCATTTGTAATTCCATAGAATCTTGCACTGCTTTAGAAGGCATAATATCGCGCAATTCGACCCTGGTTACTTTAACTCCCCAAGGATCGGTAGCAATATCCAACTCCCGTAAGAGAATCTCGTTAATTTCAGTACGGGCGGTAAAGGTTTGATCTAACTCTAATTGACCCATTTCCGAGCGAATTTGCGTTAAAACCATATTTACCATGGCATCTCGCAGGTTCTCTACTTTATAAAAAGCTTTGTACATATCCATGATGCGCCAGTAGACTACGGCATCAACGGTAATGCTTACAT
>CAYMWC010000332.1:0-5259 GCA_964393695.1 uncultured Pleurocapsa sp. | reverse complement strand
ATATATGCACTACTTGTAGGAATCGATCGCTACGCTCCCCCCATACCTGCATTACAAGGCTGTGCCAATGACATTAATGCTATAGAAGACTATCTGCAAAACCAGATTGCTGGAGAATGGACGCTGAAACAACCGAAAAAACTTATCAATCAGGAAGCTACTCGTCAGGCAATTATTGATGGCTTTCAACAATATCTATGCCAAGCAGGAAGCGACGATATTGCCCTATTCTATTATTCAGGACACGGAGGGCAAGAAAAAGCTCCCCAAGAGTTTTGGGGTTTAGAGCCAGACGGTTTAGATGAAACCTTAGTTTGTTACGATAGTCGTACCCTAGGAAATCACGACTTAGCCGATAAAGAACTTCGATATTTACTGACGCAGGTAGCCAAAAAAAATCCTCGTGTGATTGTAATTCTCGATTGCTGTCATTCTGGTTCTGGAACTCGCAATATCCTCAAAGGAGTACGTTTAGCTCCAGAAGATACGAGAGAACGCGATTTATCTAGCTTTATCTTTGCCGAAGACGCAATCTTTAATAGTTTTTTATTAACCTCCGAGAAGATTGACCAAAAAAAGACGGGGTTAGATTTGCCCAAGGGAAAACATATTCTCTTAGCAGCTTGTCGAGATTATCAATATGCAATGGAATATAAAGGGGATGATGGTGAAACCAGGGGTGCTTTTTCTTACTTTCTCCTCAAAAGCTTAGAACAAACTAATGGCGGTTTATCTTACCTAGATTTAGCCAGAAATATCGAGGCTTTGCTTAAGGGGAAAGTCCAAGATCAAGTGCCTCAACTTGAAGCAACTAATCCAGAAGACTTAAAAGAATCGTTTTTAGGCGATGCGATCCCAGAAAGTCCTTGTTACTTCACTTTAAGCTACAACACACACTCTAACGATCGAGGTTGGGAGATTGATGGTGGGATAATACAGGGTATTCCTAAATCTTCTTCTACTGATGAAACTACTTTACTAGCCATATTTCCTGTAGGAAGCAAACTTGACGATCTCAAACAAGTGTCAAAAGCTGTTGCTGAAGTCAAAGTTACTAAGGTCTTGACCCAAAAAAGCAAAGTAGAAATGATTCAGGGTTTAGAAAATCTGCACGAAAATCAAAGTTATTGGGCAGTTGTTACCAGTTTACCTCTAGAGCCTCTGAAGGTATATCTGGAAGGAGAAGAAAATGGTATAGTATTAGCACAAAAAGCTCTAGAAAAAGCCAATTTCGGTCAAAAGTCTCTGTATATAAAATCAGTAGCAAATCCTACAGATGCCGATCTTCATTTGTTAGCCCGTGATGGGCAATACTGGATTATTCAAGATGAACGTCCGATTGTTGCCCCCATTCCCCAACAACCTGGGTATAGTGAAGCTGCTGCTACTGAAGCAACCCAAGCTCTAGAAGCGATCGCCCGTTGGCGTAATATTCTCAACTTAAAAAGTCCTCAACGCAGTGAAATTAAGTCTCAAGATGTGGAGATGGAGATTAATCTTATCGGTTATGAAGGAGAAGATGGAGAGATTACAATCGATCAAGATTCAGACAAATCCCTAACTACAGCTTCCGAACTGCGTCTAGAGTACAAATACGAAGATGGGGAGTGGAAAAAGCCAGTCATCCAAATTAAATTAATCAATCACAGCAACCATAAATTGTATGCTAATGTCATCGATTTAGCAGAAGATTATTCCGTAGCAGTTCCTTTCTTTGATGAGAGGGGTAGTGTAGTGCTGCCAGCTAAAATAGGAGAAGGTGTCGGAATTTTTGAGGTATTTGATGATGTTACCCTCTTTATCCCAGATGAGTTTTTGGCACAGGGGATTACTGAATATAAGGATGTTTTCAAACTAATTGTCAGTAAAACTGATTTTAATGCCAGTTTACTCGAACAAGAGGGACTGAAGCCTCCAATGAGAGGAACGCGAGGCGCAGAACCCGAAAGCAGTCTCGATCGCCTGATGGATCGAGTTTATAGCCGTAATGCTGGTCGTTCTGGGAGAAGGTATGACGATTGGATTACTAAAGAAATAGCAGTAACTATTGTTAAACCACGGGATGCCGAACAAGTTCAAAGCGATCGCTCTGCTCAACTGTTAAATGGTTTAGTTGAAGTGCAACCTCATCCCAGTTTAGAAGCTAAAGTAACTTTAACCACTGTTTCCCAGACAACCAGAGATATCGGTAATCTAATTGCACCACCTGCATTATGGGATGAAGCAGGAGTTATTGAACCTTGGCAATTTACCACCAGTCGCGGTAGCGATCCAGGACTGGGTGCTGTGGAGTTATTTGCTGTCAATGATGTCAACTCGGTCACTAAGGATGCACCTCTCACTTTACTGGTTAACCAACCCTTAGAGGAAGGCGATTATCTCTTACCTGTAAGCTATGATGGGGAGTTTTTCTTGCCTCTCGGTCGCGGAGTCAAAAAAGGAAAGCAAATAGAAATCAAGCTAGAACGTCTACCACAACCGACTACAAGTAGCCGTAGCTTAGGTGGTTCGATCAAAATTTTCTTCAAAAAACTTCGCCATCAAAAGTTAGGACATAGTTACGAATATCCCATCCTAGCAGCAGCCGAAGTTAAGGAAGCAGATCATAAGTTTCAAGTTATTTACCAACCAGATTTAGAAGCAGTTAAAAAACAAGTTACTTCCGCTCAAAAGATTATCCTTTATATTCACGGAATTATCGGCGATACCGAAAGTTTAGTCACGAGCATTCAACAAGCAAAAGTAGCAGCAAACGGCCAATTACATCCGCTAAGGGAAACTTATGACCTTGTTTTAACTTTCGATTACGAAAATCTCCACACTACTATTGAAGAAAATGCCCAGTTACTCAAACAAAGATTAGAATCTGTTGGTTTGGGAGCAAATCACAGCAAAGAACTACATATCGTCGCTCATTCAATGGGAGGCTTAGTTTCTCGCTGGTTTATCGAACGAGAAGGCGGAAATCAAATAGTTCAACATCTGGTAATGTTGGGAACTCCCAATGCTGGTTCTCCTTGGTCAACAGTTCAGGACATGGCTTTTGCCTTACTAGGAATGGGTTTAAATCAAATATCTGGGATGGTATTACCTGCGAAAATTGTCGCCGATTTAGCTGCTAAATCCTTACAATTCGTCGAAAAAATCGATAATGCTCTCGATCAAATGCAACCCAATTCCGAATTTTTAAAAGCGATCGCACTTAACCGAGATCCTCAAGTTCCTTACACTATTATTGCTGGCGATCGCTCAACTCTACTGCAACAACAATCAAACCGCTTACGGCGATTAATGGCAAAACTTTTTAATCCAGCTATTAACAAGGTAATTGATGGCTTAGTGTTTGGGAGTGAACCTAACGATATTGCGGTGAGTCTTGACAGTATCAAAAGTGTTAGTAGCGATCGCTCGCCTCAACCAAAAGTTCTACCAAATGTAGCTTGCGATCATTTGACCTATTTCACCACCGAAGCGGGTTTAAAAGCATTGGCGGATGCTCTCCATCCATAGTTGCAACCGTCCATGTGCTTCATTTAACTAGATGCAAAGGTTGAAAATTCCCAACCTATTAATTCGATCTATCTCAAAAAAGGAGTTGGTGATGAATGAGAACAAACTAAAACCAGGTTTGGCGATCGTCATTGGCATTGACCAATACACCGATATTCCAAAACTCAAGAATGCTGTCAACGATGCTAAAGCACTCGCTGATGTTCTTAAGAATAACTACAACTACGAGGTCTTACTTTTACTCAATCAAAGAGCAACTAAAGCAAAACTCGATCAACTCGTAACCAATCTTAAAAAGAGGACGATTCCATTTGATAATAAACCTCTCCAAGTTGACAAGAGCGATCGCGTTTTATTTTATTTTGCTGGTCACGGATTTGCCGAAGAAGCACAAGAAAGCGAAGCTGGTAGACCTGCTGGTTACTTTATGCCTCAAGATGCCGAAGCTAATAACAAGAACACCTGGCTATCGATGCAGCAGTTATATGAAGCTTTTAGTGCCTTAGACTCTCATCATCTGCTAATGATTCTCGACTGTTGCTTTGCTGGTAGAATATCCTGGGTTGGACAGGGTAGAAACGCGGTACGTTCTCGCAAAATATATCGACAAAGTTACGATCGCTTTATCAAACACAAAACGGAGCAAATTATTACTTCTGCTGCTCATGATGAAGAGGCACAGGATTTATCTCGTTTTGGACAAAGAGGAGAAAAAAATGGCAATTCTCCCTTTGCCTATTTACTGCTAAAAGTTCTCCAAGGCAACTCCGATGGAGGTGAAGATAAATCCATTGAGGCTATTGTTGAGGATAAGGTAATTACTGTTCATGAACTTTTTACCTATTTACAAAACAAACTAGGGGAAGTCGCAGAAGGACAAACACCTGGTCTGTCTCAGCCTCGAAAATACGACCGAGAAACAGGGGAATATGTATATTTAAAAGGCGAATATATCTTTCCCTTCCAAGGTTTTGCGCCTGAAAATTTAAAACAACTCAAACTAGATCGCCATTCCAATCCCTATAAAGGTTTAGCCTCATTTGACCCCAAAGATAGTGACCTGTTTTTTGGTAGAAAAACCTTGAGCCAACAGCTAGGTGAAATAGTAGTTAAGCAACCACTTACTATCGTGTTAGGTGTTTCGGGTTCGGGTAAATCTAGCTTGGTTAAAGCAGGTTTGATTCCTGCTTTAGAATCTGGTCGGCAGAAGTGGGTTATTCCTGATCCAATGCGACCTGGTGAATCTCCGTTCAAAGCACTAAACAAGATACTGACACAATCGGAATCTGGTTCTTCAATTATCGATCAGACTGCCGAAGAACAAGTCAAGATTCTCTTGGGAAAAATTAGCTATTTAATAAATCCCAATTCTGAATTTAAATTATTGTTAATAATTGACCAGACTGAAGAATTGCTTACTCTCTCTCGAAATCAGGAAACACGGGAAAACTTTCTCAATCTATTAGCTGAATTATTAATCAAACATCCACAACGCTTACACATAGTACTGACCTTACGCTCTGATTTTGAACCTCAACTTCGGGATGCGATCGCTGAACCCCATTGGCAAAAAGCTTGGCAAGAGGGGCGGTTTTTCGTGACTCCGATGAATAGAGAAGAGTTACAACAGGCAATCGAAGAACCTGCTGCACAACAAACACTATTTTTTGAATCTCCTAAATTAGTCAACCAGTTAATTGATGAAGCGATCGATACACCTGGTGCTTTACCGCTACTTTCTTTTACCTT
>CAYMWC010000331.1:0-5292 GCA_964393695.1 uncultured Pleurocapsa sp. | reverse complement strand
AGCCCTCTTGACTTCACACAAAAATTTGGCTTCTCATTTGGCGAAGGTATTGATTAGTTATTACTTCTACTTTTACATTACTCACTACAGCAGATGGTGAACCAGAGGATGCCCATTTTATGAGAGCATCTACAGCTTCATCTTCACCTGCTGCCACTATCTCTACATCACCATTCCTTAAATTACGTACATATCCTCTAACGCCTAATTGTCGGGCTTTTTGTTGAGTGTACATTCTGTAACATACACCTGGGATGGTTCGATCCATCAGCCACCAATACTTCTCGTTTAAGCTTTGTTATTGATTGGTTAAGTGATTAGGTAGTAGGTAGTAGGTAGTAGGTAGTGGTTACTCCTTACTTTTCTAGCCTCATAGATTAATCCGCATTTGTTAAACGAGAAGTATTGAGTTAACCTCGGCGATGGTACAGTAGAACTGGAACGAGTAGGAAATAACTATGAATCTTGGGTGTCACTCAAGCCAGGATACGATGTTAAACTGGTTCAGCACATATCCAATACTCCCGATGAGTTAACAGGACAGGAAATACACCTTAATACTTGGTTAATTGAAAGGGGAATGGCACTTAAAAATATCAAACAAGCTTCCCAATGTCTTAAACCTGAACATTTAGCCTGGGCTGAAACGGCAGCTAAAAAAGGTAAATTTGGTATTTGGCAAAACAAATAACTATTCTCTAAAAGAATAAGTCCTGGTTTTACTTGCCAGGACTCTTTTTGTTGAGGTCAAAAAGTTAGATACTTCTCTAAACTTAGATTTTAGTAGCCGTAGCTATAAGGAACGTACTGATTGATATCAACTTGACCTTGAGTACTGTTTTGAACTGCATCACATAAAACTACAAGAACAATGGTCGCCATTCGGATATTTGTACTACGATGGTGAACTTATACGCGATCGCAACTTATGCAGTAGTCAGTGATTGATAAATATTAAAGTGCCTTACACTCAGGAGGGCGTTGCGTTGAGGAGACCTCAACGCCTTGTCGTCCGTTCTGTCTCGTGCTTTCGCTCGGCTTATTTCGGCTTGCCTAAAGCGTGCGGACAGCATAGCACCTGACTGCCTGACACAAGTACCTCAAATCTTTACTCTGTATAGATTTTGTTTTTTATGCGAAAAGGCTATTTTGTTATTATGCGATCGCTTAAAAGCATTGATAGATCGTACCTTTAAAATCCAATTTTTACGAAAATGCTAGGGTTGATATAGATGTGTCAGGCAGCCAGGCATAGCACAGCCAGTTTTTTTTCCTTCTAAGCCCTGTCTCTAATGAATCTTAATTTGTTTCCTAAGAGTTCGATTTAGAAAGATTAATTGAGTTAGTAGTACCGTATTCTATTTCTAAAAGTGCTAGTAGCTTTTCTTCTAAAGCATTTAAATAAGGTTTATTCAGTTTAGCCAAACCGTTAAGAATCCAAAGTGCGGCAGTATCTAAACCACATTTTTCATTTAGTCGGCTCATTCTTAATCCAATATCTTCCATTTGCTTACATTCAATTTCTGAATAATTTAAGGACTTAAGATATTCTGGTCTAACTATATATTCTCCATCCCAAGTATTGACCTGACAACTAAATTCATACACTTCCGTTACGATACACCAACAGCCCCCTTTTCCCCTCAGTTCGGGATTATCCTTAGCAATCAAGCGACAAACCTCACCTTGTCGATAAGAAATGGTCATTGGCTTTTCTTTAATCTGTCGCACTACCTGATTGACTATACGTCCAGAAGGTACTTTACCTTTTGCTTGCTCGACTGCTTGTTGCCATACTTCCCACTGTTGAAAGGGTTTGAGCCCAGCTTTAGCAATGTATCGCAACTGATGTTCATTTGTCGGTAGGGGAATGTGCCGACAATTTGTCGGCATAATCTCATCAAGGTTATCGTAAACTTCAGCAGCAACAATTTTAAGATAAGCAGCATCTCTGCCGTAACCAAACCGCTCTCGACAATATTCTTCAAAGGTTTTGTGGGTAGAACGATATAAGCGTCTGTCGCGCAATTGCTTTAGAGCCATACCTGCTTCGTAAAAAGCTTTCTCTACCTTACGTTCTAAATGTAGGCGATCGCGTTCTTCATCAACTGAGAGTTGAGCTAAATAGAGTCGGGGGAAATATAGAGCGCAATACAGTTAAGGCTTCTGGGGTTTGGCAGCGCAGCAACAATGTAGCTAGAGTTTCATAACCTCGATACTCAACTATCGGGGTTACTAAATCTGGATCAATTACATCTTCACTTACTGATAAAGCTTTACCTACTAGATGAGTGAAGACTTTCATCCCTAAGACAAGAGAGCGAAAATCTCCTTGGGAGATTTCTGTTCCTGGTGACTGCTGTTTTAACTGTGGCGCGGTTATCTCAGTAACAATACAATTGCTATTTGTAGCAGCAGAATTTGAGACTGCTACTACTACAGCAGCTTGAGAAACTGTTGCTACTGTAGTAGTAGCAGTTGAGCGATTGTTGATCGCGCCAAAGCTGATTAATTCCCGATTCAAGTCATAAATGTTGCTCGGTCGATCGTCTTTATTGATTTCCGAGCGATTAAGTATTTCAAGCTCATTGGAAGTAGAATTGGCTTGCAACTGATCTTCGGGAAGAATAGTCTTGACTCCCGACTCCCGACTCCCGACTCCCTGCCCCAAAGGTACTTGATCGTGAAGTTGAAAATCCCCTGCGATCGACTGCTCAACAGAAGGTTTATTGGGTGGCTCAATTCCAGACGAATTGTGAGTTTGAGGGTAAAAGGGATCATCAACACGACGATCAGCATCGCGATCAACACTCAATACTAATTTGAGTCGATTACCCGTTCCAACTAATTTGCCGTAACCTAACTTAGCTAACTCAATTAAGTCCTGACGAATCTTATCTGGCTTCTCTTTTCGCAGCCAGGAGGTAGCCGACTGTAATTTTCTTGCCGTTAATTCGCCAAATTGCTCTAGCTTATTTAAAATGGCATTTAACCTGGGTGTTAGTCCTCCCATACCTTTGGCCGCACAACCTTCAGAATGGATTAGGGTAACTTGACTCAAGAAAAATTCGGCAAGAGCGATCGCAGCTTCGACTCTGGTACTGGGGATCGATAAGCTGGGAGTGGCATTTCCCCCATCTAATTCCCAAATTAGGTGGAGAACTAAGGCTAGCCTAGCGGTGTACCCCTCCATCTTGGAAATGGCAGCACGCATTCCAGGTTGGGGATGAATTACCCGACGCTGTTCTAGTTGCCAGTGAAAGTTGTCGTAGAGGTGTTGAGCTTCAGTATCAAACCGATACTGTTGTGGTGCTAATTGTCGTATATCTTGGTAAAGGGATTTGAGAAAAGCCAGTTGAAACTTAGTATCGGTACAGGGTAGCTTTAAAGCTTTTAAGGGAATTAACGCCCACAGAAAGCGTCCCCATTCCCCCTGGGCATCATCTAAGTCCCCCATCAGCCTTTGCAAGGTAGTATCTTGAATTGCACCAATAATGCTCATGGCATCGTATGGCACGAAGACTCGTTCGCCACCCTTGAGGTTTTTCTTGATACCGCGACCGTTCCAACTAGAAAGTACCGATTCTCGATCGTCTCCCTTGCCTTTTTTGTAAGCACCATAGGAACTAAACAGACCCGATAGTTCGTCTTTGATCCATAAAAAAGCCGTATCGGGCTGCTCTCCTTTGATGCGGTCGATCGCCTCAATTGTAGTTTTGTCGATAAAAAATTCTTTTAACCCATTGGGGGCAGTTGGTTCGCTATCTTTCCACTGTGCGTCCGTTAAAGTATCTTTCTGCCTCAGCCAAACTTGGTATTTCTTGTCATAGTCGGATTTAGCTAATTGATATCGCTCTTCTTCTTCTGTCTGGAGTTGTTTTATCCCATCGAGAATGGTATTGAGAATCGGTGATTTGCGTTGTCCCGATTCGGTGACGATACCGCCATAAATAATTGCTGGTTCGATGAAATTAATCGACTCTTTGACGATGATACGGGTGCGGGGGTCGCAACAGGAGGCAACAGCACTTAGCAGTACCACTAGATAAGCAGCAGTGGGAGCTTCCATCCAGTTGGCTACTTTGGTTATTGGTTTGGCAATGGATTCTGGAAGATATAGGTCGAGATTGAGACTACTTTGCTTGTAAGTGGCTAATTGTTCTAGTTGTTGTTGATGTTCGCTGTGATTATCTTTACGCTCTAGGTCGGTTTCGATTTGTTCTAGTAGGGTACGCAGTTCTCGCACGCTCCACCCCCAACTAGCCGATAGGGTATTGAGAGCCTCGGTTTGGGCTGACGCTGAGAGGTTTTGTTGCAGTATCGATAGCAGTAACTCTCTAATTTTTACTTCATCACGACCTTCAGAATTGGTAGAGCGATCGCTTATTTGGTTACTTTTATTATTATTAACAGAAATTTGTCGGTAATTAGTAAAGGGAGATTGCCAACCATCAAGTTTTGCCATGTGAGCTAGGGTTCCTAATTTTACCCCTCCACTAGTACAAAAGGAACGCCATTTTCGATGACAGTCTCCCGATCTGTATTTGGCAGATTGATTCGACCACCTGTCCCATTCATCCAGCAGAGAATCATCAACACTGTGCAGTGCCATGCCAACTGCGAGCCATTGGTCGTAGTCATCGGCTCGAAAAGATGAGAGGGCATTGAGATAAGAAAGGGCGTAATCGATATCAGAGCGCGGTACTGGGGATGAGTAAGTAGACAGTGGTGTAGCTCTTCCGACTTTCGATTTTGGGTTTTCTACTCTCTCTACAAGCATCTGCTCGATAATCCAATCGGGTGCGATCGCTATGTCTACTTCATCAATGGCACATCCACCAAGCCAATGATAACTACCAGTGGTGGGATGAACTGAAGGGGGTAGAACAGATTGTAGATTCATCCAGCGAAATTCTAATTGTTCTCCTTTGCCATCATCGCTTCGGGCACCAGTTTTAATTTTTTTGGTTTTTAAGGAATTTTGGTAACTTTCGGGAACAAAAAACAAGTATTGGCAGCGTCCCTCACGACCAGAAGCAAAAGCTACAGTTTTTGGTAGAGGATTTTCCTGAGATAGTTCGGCAATTTTGTCGATAGCAGAAGGACCATCTTGGTCTATAGCCATTAGGCAATAGGTATTTCCTTCAACGGTAATCGGACGACCTGTCAGCAAACCGTAACCTTGGATCTGAATCTTTTTGGTTTGTCCCCCTAGGGGAACGGATACTCCCCCCTGAGCGATCGCTTTGGGAAATGGAGAAAGGTAAAGGGGAAAAGGGATGGCTATTCGTC
>CAYMWC010000330.1:0-5346 GCA_964393695.1 uncultured Pleurocapsa sp. | reverse complement strand
ATCATTACTATGCCCAACTTTAAATAAACGCTACAGCTAAATTTTTGCTGTAAAGCTAGTAACATTCAATTTTCGCCTCCCGTTAAAACAACAAGCTAGATTCCAAAATATTTTTAACAGTAGTTTTAGTTAAATTTTCTTTTCAGCCGATTCTAAGGTAAAAGATAATATTTTTACCACCTAGTTTTCAACTATTTTTGTAATTAATCTTTCTCGTTTTTGTGATTTAGTCGTAAATTTACTGTTGACAAATAATATTTATCTTTAAGGATTTTAAAGTAATGAATTTTTTGTTGGATAAAACTTAAATTTCAAAATTATTGTTAATACATAAAATTTTAGATTTTCTCGCTTTTTTAAATGTTAAATAAATTACAATTCACATTTACTTTATATCAATAGTAATCCTATTTTATTCGTGAACAGTTAAATTTTGCCATAGAAAATAGGGAACAGAGAATAAAAAATCCACGATTCATTGAAGATTGCAAAAGCAAGTTTGATGACAGATTAAAATCTATATGCTAAAAACATAAGATAATTGAATGATGTTTTCTATAAATAGAATATAGTAAATATTATTTGGTTTGATTGATAAAATTTATTTTGAAAATATAATGATTAAACAATTAAAATTTCATCTTAAACAAAATCAAAGCTTGAGAATAGCTTATAGAGAATTTTATCATATTTGGCGAAAAACATCAGTATTATTATTTATCTTTTATTTAAAACAAACAAAGTTTAAAGCAGTTACTAGAAAAAATTTATTAACCGCCAGTAAAAAATATAAATTACAAGCATTCGGCTCGGAAGAAATAGTAAACTTTGGAAATTTCTATACCCCAAATCCTATTCCTGAGCGTATTGCTAATCAGATCTATCCGATGCAGGTTAAAATTGCTCAACCATTTGTCTGTGAAATAGAACAGGCTGAGATAATTGGTAATTATCCTGTGGCTTTTGATCGTGAGCGCAACTTAATTTTAGAAACCACTCTGCCTCGATTTAGTTCTATCGAAGCTCATATTGCCAAAAATGTCTCAATCAAAACCATAATTGCGTCTGAATTCAGTAAAAAAGATCGACAACCAGCAATAGAAACTGCTTGTATCTTAACTAATCCTTGGAGTAATAATTTTTGGCATTGGACAGTAGATACTTTAACTCAGCTAGAAGGAGTTGAATACTATCAACAACAAACAGGAATTAAGCCTAAATTAATTGTTGAAAGTAACTTGCGATCGTGGCAACGAGATTCCCTTAAATTGCTAGGTTATAACGAAGATGATTTAATTATTTGGCAAGATTTTAGACTGACTGTTAATAAATTAATTGTGCCTTCTTTTCGTCGCTCTTATGAAGAGATACACGGAGAAATTTCAGTTACGGCTTGTCAGTGGTTAAAAGAAAAAATGTTGAGTAATATTGCTAAATCAAAAAGCGATTATACTTCTTTTTCTCCTAAAGTATTTATTTCCAGATCTAAAGCTTTAGGAAGACGAATAGCTAATGAAAATGAAGTAATAGAAGCCTTAAAACCTTTGGGATTTGCAACTTATATCTTAGAAGAAATGAGCTATTTTGAACAGGTAAAACTGTTTGCTCAGGCACAAGTAATTGTTGCCCCTCATGGTGCTGGTTTAACTAATCTAATCTTTGCCGATAATCCAACTATTTTAGAGTTATTCGGTGCTTATGTCGGTCGAGAATTTGCTAATCTTGCTAGAGGAATGGGTTTTAAATATGGTTGTCTAGGTTGTCCTTCTCCCCGTAGCGAAATGCGTCAAAAGGATGGGGATATGGTGGTTAATGTTGCTGAATTGATTGAGCTTTTAGAAAGGATGAAGAAGTGATCAAGAGCTATCCGAAGACTAAGCGTTTAACTCAGCAATTAAATCTGCATGGCTAGTAGTTGGTTCATTTCGCCTTTCTGCCACAATCGCTAAGTTTTCTATATCTTTTAGTAGTTGCTCAAATTGAGCAATAGGTAGAATAACTGCGTTTTTTTCTCCCGCTTCATTGGTAATCTAATTTAAAGCTAAATCTTTGGTGTTAATCCAGAAATGTTGAATCTAGAGATAAAACTTTACATTTCAACGCGTAGTATCCATGAGGATGGTCAAATCACCAAGTAAAACTTAATCTTCTAAACCAATGAATATAGCTAATATTTTCATTCATAAATGATTGCAAATAGCGTAGTTTATCTAATATCTTTACTCCGATTTCTTGCGGTATTTCTATTAGCTGTAGTATTAAATAAATTATCAAGCAACTGTATATTTGTATCCGAATTCCATTTTCATTCTTGGTCATCCTTCATTTGTCCAACTATTTAATCCACAAAATAATTTTACTTGATGATAATCTTGACTCCATAATAATTTGCTAGTCAAAGATATTATGGTTGAATCTAGGGGAAAGTATATTTTATTTTTGGTTCTTCCTTTCTTTTTTTAAGACTTTTTGTTGCCTTTTCAAGCAGCTTTTCAAATACGGCAGTATCTCTAGTTTTACTGGCTTTAGAAAAAGTGGATATATCTATCTTTATATTTCTACTATTTAATCTGAATATTAAATCCCTCATACTTACCAAGCTCTGATCCATTACCCAACCCAACCAACAGGATGTAAAGAAAAATGTATTGAGAACTGGATAGTCTTTTTTAGGTAAGTCTTTTAACAAATGCTTGATTATTTTGGGGAAATTTGATACAAACATTGATAGTTATTTATTAGTAATATTTCAGACTGATTGTACTATTGTTCAGTCTGTTTATTACCTTTTTTATTAACAATCAACACTTCTGGTGTTAATCATGTTTATTAATGATTTGGGTTATGAGATTAATTATAAATGATGTTTTTTGGGTAAGCGATCGCTCGTTAGTATTATGATAATGATTAATTTTAAAGCTACTATTTTAGATATTCTTGTTTAAATATATAAGTTTCGATGTTTTGCAAGATTTCCCTTAAATAGCAAATAACTCTTTTCTTGATTTGTAATAATTCATCTGCACTAGCATCACGACCTACTTCTTCAAAAGATTTAAAGCCATGTGCTAAATCATTTCTATTTGTTTTGATCTTGAGTAAATCATTTCCATCTTGAGTTTTTTTTGCATCTGTTTTATAAGAAAAACCGTAGATGTCTGCTGTTTGTTTTATTTTTCTGGCATCAATGTTACCTGAAAACAACTTTTCTTTATCAAAACTAGCAGAAATTATATCCACAGCAATATTGTTTATTCTTTTCAAAAGATTGTCAGTAGATTTATTATTTTTAAAATTTTGAATAATAATTTTCTTAATTTCATCTCTTAGATCGTCAAAAGATACTTTTTGCTCTGCAATATTATCAAAAATTGCCTCAATAGCATTTCTTATTGTAGATTCAATCAAATTATAGAGTAATAAAAATCCTGTAGCTTTAAGTGTTTTCGCTAATTCAGTATCTATATTCTTTACTTTTTTATTTTTTTCATTTCCCATACTCAAGTTAATTGAACCTTGCTCTAAGTTTTTCAGTAACAAAAAATACTTACTAACTTCTTGAGCGCGTTCATCAAAATCTTTGAATAATGTACTTTTCATTAATTACCTAAAAGTTGATCGCGAACATATTCAAGACGAATACTAACCTTGTTTTGAGAACTACTTCCATCAGACTTAGTACATTCTTTAAATTCTTGCGAGTCTAAAAAAGATGTGGAGTTTGGTATTAAGTCTTGATTTTCTCTTAATGCCAGAGCAACACCGACAGTAATTGATTCAAACTTAATTCTCGTTGTAGGCTCATAGCGTTGTTTAATTTTTCGATAAATATGTAGAGCATCTGGAAAGTATTCCTGAACAAAATTGAGCATTGAAATAAATTCTTTTCTCATAGCTTCAATGTTCAATGACTCAGATTTATTTTCTTGTTCTAAATAGTTATCTAAAAATTCGTGTACTTTTCTACCTGAATAATTTTGATAATTATTTAAAAAGGCAAAAAAGCGTAAAACAAATTCTTGTGGATCTCGCTTTTTAATTTCAGTTTCAGTAAAAGAACACAATTGACTGAATTTCTCTAATTTTGATAGTTTTTCAATTAAATCAAGAAACTTCCCAGGTTTGCTGCCTCTCCGTTTTTCCATTTCATTTAATTCAACACTACCAGTATTAATTCTTTCAAAAAGATCTCTTCTCACTTCTTCATCAGCTTCTTCTGTTAGCTGAATCATTCTAATGGTAGTTCTTTGAAAACGTCTCTGACGGGAAAGCGGTAAATCTTCAAATTTAAAACCATTAAGACTTTTTAATTTTTCGAGATTATTTAATATCAATTTATTATTAATAAATTTAGCTAAAGTACGAATTCGTTGAGTACCGTCAATAATTTCTAACCGTGCGAAATCTTCTGATTCTGAGATATCAGCAACAAAAATATAAGGTATTGGTAAACCTAAAAGCACAGATTCAATAAATTTTGATTGTCTATCATCATCCCAAGCCATTTCTCTTTGATAATCTGGAATAAACAACTCGTTTTCATCTTGGTCTATTCCATCTAAATATTTTTGAACAATTATTTCAATTGGATATTCTAATGTGTTGTAGTCAACAGGTTTTCTTCGGTCGCGAATTTCTGCTTCAGCAATTTCTTTCTGTACGTTGGTTATTTCTAGTTGAGTTACCATATTTCATAGTTTATTGTATTTAATATTATGATAAACAAAATTTGATTGAGCAAATTTATTATTTTTCTTTGTGTATTCATTAAAGATCAAAAAAGACGAATTTATTCTCATTAGTCGTTAACTACTAATAAAATTATCTAACTTTACTCTATCGTTGATCGCTCCATCACAGATAATCTTTTAAACACATACCGTGTTGCCCAAATAGCAAATAAAGGCAGACATATCGCATGGATTAATAACACCGTAGTTGCGACACCGATACTTTGCCACTGCACCCCAATTAATAAACTAATAGTAAATAAAACAGTAAAAATAACATTCCAAATTAAATCTATCTGGGGTTGATCGACGGCAATTAGTAACTGAGAAGCAGAGTCGGCAAAAGGACGGGGAATAGCAGATAAACAAATTAAGATCAATACAGGAATAGCAGGAATCCATTTTTCGCCAAAAACTATCGGTACGTAGAAAGGGGCTAGGCTTGATTGTAGCAATACCAAAGGAATGATCGTGAAAGCGATTGTTTGAAGACTACTAAAATATCTTTGTTTGAATTGAGCAAGATTATTACGAGCATCGCACAGATGAGGAAGCAAAGCGGATTTAATGGAAGTGATAATACCTAAACTGATACCCAAACCTGCATTAAAAGCAA
>CAYMWC010000329.1:0-5371 GCA_964393695.1 uncultured Pleurocapsa sp. | reverse complement strand
GCAAAGTTTTAGCTATTTAATGGTTGGTTTATTTAAGCCGAAGTGTACTAGTGCCTAGAGCCTAGAGCCTAGTGCCTAGTGCCTAATCCGTATTTAGATTACAATTATGAGGCTTATGGAAAAAAAGGGAGCAAAAAATCAATGACCAATACGCAAACCCGAAAAGCTGATCACCTGCGTATTTGTCTAGAAGACGACGTACAGTTTAATCATCTGACTAATGGGTTAGAGCAATATCGTTTTACCCACTCTTGCTTACCAGAATTAAACTTTAACGAAGTAGATTTAGGTACTCAATTTCTAGGTAAGAAACTAAATGCGCCGATCTTAATTTCTTCAATGACAGGGGGAACAGAACAGGCAAAAATGATTAATTGCCGTTTGGCGATCGCAGCCCAAAAATACGGTTTGGCTATGGGAGTCGGTTCACAACGCATTGCTGTAGAAAATCCTGATGTTGCCCATACTTTTGCGGTACGTTCTTTTGCTCCCGATGCTTTGTTATTTGCTAATTTAGGCGCAGTACAGCTTAATTATACCTACGGTATTGAACAATGCTTACGGGTAGTAGATATTTTAGAAGCAGACGCTTTAATTTTGCATCTAAATCCGCTACAAGAGTGTATTCAACCCAACGGCGATACACAGTTTAAAGGCTTGTTGGCTAAAATCAAGCAGCTTTGTCAACAGATTGATGTGCCTGTAATTGCTAAAGAAGTTGGTAATGGTATTTCCGCAGTTATGGCAACCAAACTAATTAAAGCTGGAGTTCAAGTGATTGATGTAGCTGGTGCTGGAGGAACATCTTGGGCAAAGGTAGAAAGCGAAAGGGCAGAAACTAATTTACAACGTCGGCTAGGAAAAACTTTTGCTGATTGGGGCATTTCTACTGCCGATTGTTTAATTCAAATTCGTCAGCAACATCCAGACATACCTCTCATCGCTTCTGGTGGTTTACGAGATGGTCTAGAAATGGCAAAAGCGATCGCTCTAGGAGCAGATCTGGCAGGATTAGCCTTTCCTTTCCTTCAGGCAGCATCAGCATCAGAGTCAGCTTTAGACGAGCTAATTGAATTATTAATCGCGGAACTCAAAACCGTCTTATTTTGTACTGGTAATGGAAATTTGAGTGCGCTAAAGCGATCGTCGTCTTTATATAAAGCTGACTGAAAAGCTGGTGCTAGGGATATCGCGCTGGGCAGGAAAAGGAGGCAGTTATCGAACCATTCAACGATTTTTCTACAGCCCGAAGAACTGGCCAACCCTATTGTGGGTGTTCTTTCGCACTTATTGTTTTTGTCACAAGGAGACCTACGCGATCGCAGGAGATGAAGTGGTCACAACCAAATCTGGGAACAAGACCTATGGGGTGGATTGGTTCTTTTCGAGTTTAGCCGAGCGCCCCGTTAAAGGATTGGCCTTCTTTGCCTTATCTCTGGTGGGTCTAGCGCCAAGACAATCCTATCCCTTGCCATCGAACAGGTGATTCGGGCTACTCCAGAAGCCAAAACTACTCCAGCAGGGTCTGCCTCTGGGAGCAAACGTAAGCGAGGTCGTCCCAAAGGCTCCAAGAACAAGGATAAAACTCAGGTAAATCTCTCCCGTGAACTGCCCCATTTGCGAAGCTTATCCTTTAGGACGTTCACCCTGTCAGCTAGAACACGGGGCTTCCCAGACGGAAGCTAAAGCAGCAAAAATATAAATACTAACGTACAATAAAACTGTACAACTTCTTCATAAACAATTGTGTTAAGTAAAGAAACTACCTATTCTCAAGCCAGAGCCAATTTAGCCAGTATCTTAGATGAAGTAGTAGACCAACAACAAATATTTATTGTCAAACGTCGCAATGGTAAAAATGTGGCATTGATTGCTGAGGATGAATTATCTAGCTTGTTAGAGTGTGTTTATCTACTTCGTTCTCCTGAAAATGCTAGCAGATTGCACCGCGCCCTAGAATGGTCTGAATCAGAAGAGGCTCAACCTCAGACTATAGACGAATTAAAGCAGGAGTTAAAGCTTGAGTCGTAAGAAAAAGAAGCGCACCCCCGATGGCGAGGCTTCATCGCCATATCGCGGGAGCAAGAAGCAATCTAATTCAGAAATTGAGAAACAATCTTCTAAAGGATATACGCCTCTATTCAGTCCAGATTTTAAAGCCGATTTGCGTTGGTGGTATCAAAACAAACCAAAAATGGGAGATAAAATTATGGATTTGGTTGCAGATATTCTTGATGGAGATCCTTTTAAAGGTATTGGCAAACCCGAACCTTTGAAATACATAGCTGCTGATACTTGGTCGCGTCGTATTGATTTGGAGCATCGTTTAGTTTATAAACTCAAAGGCGATCGCGTTTATTTTTTGCAAGCTCGCTATCACTATCAAAAAGGTGATTGAATATATTTGGTTGGATAGTATAATATACCTAAATTCCTGGTGAGTTGGACGTGCGATCGCGCTTTTATTCTGTTTGATTTTAATTGGGAAATTAAATAATTTTAAAAAATTAATAATTTTGCGACCATCTCAGTCCTTGAAGCAACACCCAGTTTCAAAAACATTTTTTTTAAGGCTTGCTTAACTGTATTTTGACTAATCCATAATTTCCTACCAATTTCTGCATTGGTTAATCCGCAAGCGACTAATTCAGCAATTTGAATTTCTCGTTGAGTTAACAAGTTTTTAGGCAAATTTTGTTGAGAAATTAGACGCGATCGCAAATTAGCTAAACAAGCAGATACATGAACACATACTACACTTGAATAAATAAACTACCCACTTGGGTACTATCGCAGCAGCTAATTTCTCTTTAATATCGTTTCAGATTCCACCATTCTTAGCAATACAAAAATATGACTTCAGTTAATATTGGTTTTTTAGTTTATCCTCATGTAGTGCAATTAGATGTTATGGGTGCTTATCAAGTACTATCTTTTCCCCCCAATGCTAAAACACATTTAATTGCCAAAACCCTAAATCCGCTCGCCAGCAACGAAGGTTTAACAATAGTACCAACTACAACCTTAGATAATTGTCCGTCACTTGATGTAATTTGTGTTCCTGGCGGAGGAATCGGACAAGTGGAAGTGATGAAGGATCGAGATATTCTCAATTTCCTCCAGCAGCGAAGTAGTCATGCCAAATACACTACAAGCGTTTGTACTGGTTCGTTAATTTTGGCAGCAGCTAATTTGCTACAAGGCTGTAAAGCTACTTGTCATTGGGCATTTAAAGAACAATTAGCGATGTTAGGAGTTGAGGTTATTCCTGAAAGAGTCGTTATCGATCGCAATTTTATTACAGGGGCGGGGGTTACTTCTGGAATTGATTTGGGCTTGACTTTACTGAGTTTGCTTTGGGGAGAAGAGATGGCGAAAATGGCTCAGTTGATGCTGGAATACGATCCGCAACCTCCTTTTCAAGAAGGTACACCAGAAACGGCAGAAACAGAAATTAAGAATTTATTGCTTCAACTAGGAAATCCTTTGATTGAAGCATTTTCAAGACAAACTCAAGCAATAATCTCAAATTAAAAACTTTTAGCTTGCGATCGCCAAACTAGGTTTAACAATTGCTGGCACAATCCGTTGACAAGCCATTTTCCCACCGCCAATATTTCTCGCTACAGGACCAATCTGCAAAGCAGCCAAACCACCCATAATAAAAAAGTTGGACTTGGGCAGACGTAAATGTTCGTCTAGTATGGGTAAACCGTTAACTATTTCTGTGGGATAAGTCTCTAGTACGTCTTGTAATAAAAGATGTTCTGTAGCATTAAATCTCGTACCAGTAGCCAACCAAATACGGTTAAATTGATGCTTGCTACCATCAAGACAATGAACCTGCCAAAGATTATCTTGCCACTGGGCATCGCTAACTTGACAGCATTCATCGATCCTTATTTTACCTTCATTGGCTGCTTGGCTTAATTGCACCATCATTTCGGGAGTCATCGAACCCCCATTACGGGCTTGCTGTATTTGCCGATAACGCTCATACCAATCGGTTTCGGCGTGAAAGTCTTTGAGATATTTTGGTCCTAACCAACCAGGATCGGCATCAAATATTTTTGATTGTAACTGTTTTCTGGTCATTAGAGTAACAGCTGCACCGAGATTGATCGCACCTTTGGCTAAATGTCCGCTTGTTAAACCACCGCCAACGATTAAAATATGTTCTCCTGTTAATTTAAGCTGGTTCAAATTTACCTGTTGGGAATGACATAATCTATCTGAGGGATAATCTGATGCAATTCTATCTACCCAATCAGGAAGTTGAACTTTACCACTCCCTGTAGCCAGTATCACTCTACGGGCAATTATAGTTTCTCCCGTATCTAGAACTAATTGAAATCGAGAACGGGAAGAGTGTTTAATTGGTAGAATATGACTGACTTTTGCTCGATAAACCTTATCTGCTAACTTCCACCGACGAATTACTTCACTACAAAAATCGTTAAATAATTCTGTTCCTGGTCTGTCGTAAGGTGGAAACAATTCCTGATCTCTATGTTCGGCGAATCTTCTTAATTCATAAGGGTTAGGATCGGGATGATGTACCGCAGGGGAACGAAGATAAGGAATTTGTTGGGCTGTAAATTGCTGCTGCCATTGACTCATCCAAGTTTCCGCAGGATCGAAAACTAGAAATTTATGATAATGCTTTGCGCTTTTTTGTAGCAGGCGAGTCGTTAAAGTAAGTGCCTGAACTCCTGCGCCAATAATAGCTATGTCTATATAGTTGGGTAATTTCACTCTCGAAAAATAATGATCCTGATTATCTATATCTCTATATAATAATGATTATCATTCTGATTAACCAGATAGTAATGAGGCTTTATGACTTCTAACCAGCAAAACGCTAAACATCTCGCTTTACACCACCGCCCTCGTCGTCTAAGGCGCACAGCAGCGTTAAGGCGCATGGTGCAGGAAACCCAATTAACGGTTAACGATCTGATTTATCCCGTATTTGTCACCGAAGGAGAAAAACAACAAGCAGAAATCCCTTCGATGCCAGAAATCTATCGTTATTCTCTCGATTTACTACTCAAAGAAATAGCCGATGCTGCTAATTTGGGAATAAATGCGATCGCTCTTTTTCTCCTGATTCCTACAGACAAGAAAGATAACGCAGGAACAGAAAGCTATAACCCCGATGGTTTAGTACAGCGCACTATAAGGGCAATTAAACAAGAAATACCCGAAATTGTTGTCATTACCGATGTGGCACTCGATCCTTTTTCTACCTACGGTCATGATGGCATAGTTAAAGATGGCACAATCCTCAACGACGAAACGGTAGAAGTGCTAGTGAAACAAGCAGTCTCCCAAGCAGCAGCAGGAGCAGACATAGTAGCCCCTTCCGATA
>CAYMWC010000328.1:0-5417 GCA_964393695.1 uncultured Pleurocapsa sp. | reverse complement strand
CCGATAACTAGTAGGGCATTTGTAAACAAAACGATTGCTTTCGCCAACAAAGTCAATCGGCTGTATCATTCGGCAAGATAAAGCGTTTGTCCCTCGTGGCGGTCATAATTTACAAGTAGGCGATCGCTTAATTTTAATTAGTCAGCCAGAACATTACGATCGACTGTTAGAAGTATTAACAGGGAAAGTGGAGTAGATCGTGCAAAATCATCATTGGCTGGGACAGAAATATCGGGCTGTTTTTGGTTACACGGGTCTGATTTGTGCGCTCGCAGGCATCACAATTCTCTTTCCTTTGGTTGCTTTAATGGCATATCCAGTGGAAATGAACCTAGCTTGGGGGTTTTTAGTTCCAGGTATTTTTTTAGTTGTAGTTGGTTGGTTGTTCTGGTGCAGACTAAAAGATTCATCAACCAGTTTGAGCGTGCAGGATGGAACAATTATCGTGGTTCTCTCTTGGATAATGGCGATCGCTTCTGGCACAATTCCTTTTATAACTATCAGTGGTTTAAACTTCACTCAAGCTGACAGGAAAATTTACTGCCGTTATCCGCAATAGTGAAATTAAATTACAAGCGTTAGTTGTCCCCCTCTGTATAATCATCCTTTTGTTAGGGGTAACTAACAAACTCGATCTCACTTTCAACCATGCCTTAAGGGTAGCCTGTTTTGAAACTATTACCGCTCTCTCCACATCTGGCTTTTCTACCGTTAGTTATACCAATTGGAACAGTATCGGCTGGTTGGTGTTAATCGTCCTGATGCTGATTGGTGGCGGTACGGGGGCAACCGCAGGAGGAATCAAACAGTTTCGCATCTATGCCTTGTATCGCGGTGTAATCTGGGAAGTGCGACGGCAATTGTTACCTAAAGATGCCGTAACCGAACCCGATGTCTGGCAAGGAGAAACAAGGCAGTTTTTGAGCGATCGCCAATTACGTCAGATAAGTATGTTTGTCTTTTTATATTTGGGAATTTATCTGGCTGGTAGCGGAATCATTACGGCTTATGGTTATTCTTTACCCGAAAGTTTGTTTGAATATGCCAGTGCTTTGAGTACGGTGGGATTATCAGTCGGTGTAACTGCTGCCGATTCCCCAGTAGGGTTGCTGTGGGCAGAAATTACGGGAATGTTTTTAGGTAGACTGGAATTTTTTCCCGTTTTTGTCGGATTAATTCGACTTTATCGTGATCTTCTGACAAATATGCAATAGTTTTACAGAATTTATTATCGATTCGCTTGTAGCAGCAATTTCACTTGAATCACCTCGGAGTCGCTAGTTGGGTGACGCTCGAAACCCAAGCTTTTGGCAAGGTTTAACATGGCAGTGTTATCGGCAAGAACCTCTCCCACCAGCTCTTGTAATCCCTTGGCTCGGCAGTAGCGGATTATCTTCTCCAGCAGCACACGACCAAGCCCCTGCCCCTTCATATCTGATCTAATGATAATGGCAAACTCAGCCGACTGATTGTTGGGTTCGGCGATCGCTCTAACCACCCCAAAAGTCTCTGGCTGTCCCCGTTCATTCTTACCAGTAGCTACAAATGCCATCTCGCGGTCATAATCAATCTGGGTAAAGCGAGCCATTTCTGAGTGAGGAAATTGTCGCACCATACCGAAGAAGCGAAAGCGGATGTCATCAGGTGTAAAATGTTTAAAGAGTTCGTAGTGGGCTGGCTCGTCTTCGGGACGAATCGGACGGATTAGGAGTTGACGACCCGAAGGTAAGGCGCTCGATTCTTCTAACTCTTGGGGATAGGGGCGAATGGCAAGGCGTGCTGCTCCTGAGAGGGTAGTAGGCTCAATGGCAATACGGGCATCTAGTGCGATAACTCCCTTGTCATCGGCTAGTAAGGGATTAATGTCCAGTTCGATAATTTCGGGGATATCGATAATCAGTTGGGAAATCTGAATCAAGGTTAATCCGATCGCATCAAGATCGGCTCTGGGTTGGTCGCGATAACCTTCTAGAAGTTTGGAGATCCGAGTTCGTGAGATTAATTCTCTCGCGAGGGTCAAATTAAGAGGTGGTAGTGTGATCGCGCGATCGCCAATGGTTTCGGCTGCTTTGCCACCCTGCCCAAACAGAATAACTGGACCAAAAACGCGATCGCTACTGACACCCAAAAGTAACTCTTGAGAACCAGGACGGCGCACCATCTTCTGAACGGTGAAGCCAGTAATGGGAGCTGAGGGACAAAGTTGCGCCACACGAGCTTTCATCGCTTCGGCAGCTAGTTGTAAGGATTCAGAATTTTCTAAATTTAGAGCTACACCCCCCACATCTGACTTGTGGGTAATATCTGGGGAGACAATTTTCAGAGCTACGGGATAGCCAATCTCCTCCGCTACCCGCAGAGCATCCTCAACCGTCCTGACAATCCGTGTCTCAACAATGGGAATGCCGTAGGCTGCCAACACTGCCTTGGCTTCAGGCTCGCTGAGTATGTTGCGCTGCTCGGTTAGAGCCTGCTGAATGAGCAACCGCACGGTTGTTGTAGCAGGGGTAAACTCCGTCGGAATCGATGGTGGTGTTTCCATCAGCAGTTCCTGATTGTTTCGATAACGCACCATATGTAGGAACGCTTTCACGGCTTGGTCTGGAGTATCATAGGTGGGAATTTTTGCTTTGGCAAAACGAGTCCTTGCTGCTGCTGCCGATTCTTCTCCCAGCCAGGAGGTTAAAACTTGACGTTTTTGTTTTTTACCCTGTAACACTTTTACTACAGCCTTGGCAGCTTCCTCACTGGGAGCGATCGCCGTAGGAACGTGCATGACTAACAGCGCGTCCATGTCTGGTTCTTGTAATAGAATATCGAGGGCTTGGGCATAACGACTGCTATCGGCATCTCCAATCAGATCTACTGGGTTACTACGAGACCAGGTAGCTGGCAAAATAGCGTCTAGCTGTTGCAGGGTCGTTTCCGAAAGCTCGGCAAGTTTACCACCTCCTTCAATCAGACAGTCCGTAGCCATAACCCCAGGACCCCCACCGTTACTTAAGATTCCCAAACGATCTCCTTTAAAAGAGTTTAAACGAGCCAAGGTTTCCACTGCCTCGAACAGCTCCTCAATCTCAAACACCCGCAGCATTCCCGCTCGCCGAATCGCAGCATCGTAAACCAGGTCAACACCAGCTAACGCCCCTGTATGTGAGGCTGCTGCCCTCGCTCCCTCTGCTACCCTTCCTGCTTTAATCGCTAGCACGGGCTTGTTACGTGCTGCTCCCCGTGCTGCTGACATAAACTGTCTTGCTGCTCGAATTGACTCGATGTAGAGGAGGATTGCTCTGGTTTTGGGGTCGCTTCCCAAATAATCCAGCACGTCAGCAAAGTTAATCTCGGCATTATCTCCCAGAGAAATAAAATGAGAAAAACCAATCTGTCGGGGTTTTGCCCAGTCCAGTACAGCAGTGCAGAGCGCACCCGACTGAGATACAAAAGCTACTTCTCCTACTTGGGTACTTGTATGGGCAAAGCTGGCGTTAAGTCCAATTCCTGGGACAATTAGACCGAGAGAGTTGGGACCGAGGATACGCATCCCAGATTGCTTTGCCACGTCGAGCATCTTCTGTTGCAGTGAATGACCCTCTGCATCTAGGGAGTGTGAGAGTCCTGCTGTGAGTACAATTGCTGCTTTGGTGCCGCGATTACCGAGTGAGGCAATGATTCCTGGAACTGTAGTCGGAGGGGTGCAAACCACTGCTAAGTCAGGGGTAAGGGGAAGATTTGCTACATCTGGGTAGCAGAGTACTCCAGCAACAGCAGTGTGCTTGGGATTTACTGGCATGATCGGACCAGTGAAGTTGCCGTGTAACAGGTTGGTCATGACAACTGAACCCACGCTTCGAGGTCGATTTGATGCTCCAACTACTGCCACCGACTGGGGCTGAAACAGATATTGCAGATTGTATATACTCATTGTTTTAGTACCTATACTTTAATATCTATCAAGAGAGCGACTCAAAAGATTTGGCTTAATAAAGGAAATAAGCCCAGGAAACTAAACAGTAATAACAGATAAAAACCTTGTCTTCCCGTTTGGTGATCGCCAAAAATCAGGGCATATAAACCTTTAACTGCATTATTACTGGCAGCAGCAATTAAAATCGAGATGCTGGCAACAGTCAGAGGTACAGATTGTCCCGCAGACTGAGTTAAGCTGAGAATAAAAGGATCTACATCGGTAATTCCCATAATCGCTGCTAAAGTATAGACTCCCTTACTGCCAAAATAGTTAATCATATATTTGGTCATAATTGTAATGATGATAAATAAGAGGGCAAAACTAAAAGCAGCTTTTAATTCCAAAGGATTTCCCTTGGGCGGAGTGGGCTGAACATCATCAGGATTCACTGTAGATTTTTTCTTTAATGACCGCAAAAAGCCCCCGACAATACCAATAATTCCCAAGATAATAAAAGGGACAATTAGTTGCTTTGCCAAACCAGGGTTAAAGATTTTGAGTAATAATGCCAAACGCAAGTACATCATACCTGCTGCCACGATCATTCCACCGATATAACTGGAGGAATTTTGGCGATCGAGACTAGATTTTTTAGCTAAGGCTACTGTCGTAATTGTCGAAGAATAAGCCCCACCCAATAAAGCAACTAGAGTGATTCCTCCTTTACCTTTGATGACTCTTTGCAATAAAAAACTACTGTAAGAAATTGTGCTAACCGCAACTACCACTAACCAGGTTTTAAAAGGATTAATGGCAAAGATACCAAAATTTTGATTGTCAATAATTGGCAGAATAACAATAGTTAAAAACAGAAACTTGGTAAAAGTAATTAGGTTATTATTATTTCGCCTTGTTAAGCATTCATCGCGATCGCTTGAGTGATTAATACCGCTCCCAATAAAACTGGTGCGGGTTTGATTGTCCAAAATGCTCCCCGCGTCCGAGTCACAAAAAAGGATAAACTGTTAACCCGATCCTCAGTTAGGACAGAAGACTCAATTTTAGATGGGGTGTTGCGTGCTTGGATTTGAGAAAGTTTTCTTTTCTGGTTTTGCGATCGCTGTTTAAACGCCATTTTAATTCTTCTTTGGGTAAGGTTTTTACTTTATTGGCAAGGGCTTTTGGTGAAATTCTGATTGATTAAAAATCTTTGAGCGTTGGTCAATTAGAATTAAAAATTCGATTTGTTCTAAAATTACAGAAACAGTTTGAGGAACTTATGAAGAAGTTAACCACTTACTAAAGTCGAAATTTTTAACGGTATTTTTTTCTGATTAGCCACTTCTCAATCTCCATAGCAAAAAAAACTATGCTGCTTAAAACCAAGCAAACGGTCAGATCGAGTCTCGACAGGGCTGTAGTTTGAAAAATCTTTTGTAATAAGGGTAGATAAAGGGCGTAGTTCAAACGAGGGTTACACTTTGAGGAAAAACCCCTCCTTTAAACAAGA
>CAYMWC010000327.1:0-5434 GCA_964393695.1 uncultured Pleurocapsa sp. | reverse complement strand
CTTAGTTAGTATCTCACAATAATAGTCGGTTTACTTACGCCCAAATGTACTAGATAAACTCAATTATCGGCAGATCTTTTTATTAGCTTTATTAGGATTAAGTGGAGTGTTGGCGTATAATGTTTTTTTCTTTCTAGGTTTAAAAGATATTGCTGCTAGTCGTGCAGGATTAATTATTGCTTTAAATCCTGTATCTATTGCTCTTGGTTCAAGCTTATTTTGGCGAGAAAAGTTATCTTATTTAAAAATTCTTGGTATATTTATTGCCTTAATTGGAGCAGCTTTAGTAATTACCCAAGGAGATCTGAATACTGCGATCGCTCAGGGTATTGGTAGAGGAGAATTATATATTTTAGGTTGTGTTATTAGCTGGGTGGTTTATTCTCTTGTGGGTAAATTAGCCATGCAAAAACTTTCGGTTTTAACTACTACTAGTTATGGCATTTGGTTGGGAACTTTTTTCTTATTACCTTTGGCAATTTGGGAACAACAAAATCCCTTACCAAACATTAATTGGTTGACTGGATTATGTTTAATATATTTGGGAATTTTAGGAACAGTAATAGCTTTTAATTGGTATTACACAGGAATCAAAATATTGGGTGCTGCCAAAGCTGGAATCTTTATTAATTTAGTTCCTGTATTTGCTGCTATTTTTGGTTTTGTCTTTTTACAAGAATCTTTTACTCCTATTTTATTTGTTGGCGGTGGTTGCGTTCTTTTAGGAGTATCATTCGTAAATCAACAAAGAGATTGAATTTGCTCTAATATTTGCTCGATAATAAGCTGTTAGGCACTTAAATCAATAGTTGAGAAAGGAGTTAGGAGTCAAAACAAAGAAACAAAGTTTATGTTAACATCCCAGAGCGATCGCTTTATCAACAATTAACAAACAGACTGAATTTGTTCTAATGCTTGCTCAATACTATTTGCAGGTTCAAGACAAGATGTACCTTGACACACCAAAGCGATAACTTCGTTCGGCTTCGCCAACGCACCTTCAGGTAAGTCTGTTTCTACTCGCCAGACTGTAGTCGGTAGATAATAAGAACTTAGTTGCTCTAAATTTTCCCTGTTACTTTTGACACTTGTACCATGTAAAAACCAATCCAAGGCTGTAAATAAAGAAGGACAGGCGGTGGGAGATTTTGCCATTACAGAACTAAAGGCTTGTAAACCTTGTTGAGCTTGATCGCGATATTCTAAATTATCAGTTAATAAAGCCAGACGGACGAGGTTGGCGATCGCCACACCATTAGCAGCAGGAGTAGCATTATCCATATAGCTGCGTTCTCGTACTAGTAATTCTTTGCCTGCATCGGTAGAATTGTTGTAGTACCCTCCTGCTTCAATACTCCAAAGTAACTCATCAAATTCGTTTTGGATTCTTATTGCCTCCTCTAACCATTGTCTATCCTGTGGACAAACAGCCTGGAGATCTAATAAAGCTTTAATTAATAAGGCATAATCTTCTGATTGTGCTGGTACTGTTGCCACTCCATCATAATTAAGCCGTTGAAATCGACCATCTAGCCATTGATTTTGCAGCATAAACTGCATTGCTTTAGTAGCTAAATCTAAATATGATTGCTCTTTAAAGACTGCATAAACTCTAGCTAAACCTGAAATCATTAAGCTATTCCAAGCTGCGATCGCTTTGGTATCAGTTACGGGGGGAATGCGTCCTAACCATTCTTGCGTTTTGGCTTCTTGGTTGTTTTTAGCAGGCGGAAAAGTATTGATCGCCGTTGCCGATTGTCCGTAGCGTACTGTAAATAATTTAGCCAATGCCCCCTCAAGATTATCTGATAATGTATCATCTCCTGAGCGTTGTAAGACGTTTTGTCCTTCAAAGTTACCAGACGTCGTAACCGTAAATTCTCGCTGTAATTCAGCTAATTCTGTCGCACTCAGAATAGATTCTAATTCAGCATAACTCCAAGAATAAAAAGCCCCTTCTTCTGGTTCAGCTTCTTCTGGAGTAATAAAATTATCTGCATCCTGTGCTGCATAAAAATAACCCTGGGGATGAGTCATTTCCCGTTGTAGCCATGCTACTGTCCCTATAATTGCTCTTTTAATCGCTGGCTGTTGTACGCCACTACTCCATAAATTAGCCAAATACTCCAAAATCTGCCCATTATCGTAGAGCATCTTTTCAAAATGAGGCACTGTCCAGGTATTATCTACCGTATAGCGATGAAATCCTCCCCCTAGATGGTCATAAATCCCACCTGTAACCAAATCTAATCCTCGCTGTTGGGCTAGTGCTTGAGGATTATAATGATATTCCTGTTGAAAACGACTACCCTGCAAAGCAAGAATAGCGTAAGGAATCATCGGAAAACTAGGGCGACCAAAATCATTTGGTTGTAAAACAGCAGTATTGGTATTAATACCCTGGTGTAATAAATCTTGGGTTAAAATATCTGCCTGAGTAACTGGCAACCAGGCTGACTGCTGAAGATTATTTAAAATTTCGGTTTTAAAAGCTGTTAGCTTTTCTGGCTCATGATCGTAAAATCGACGAATTGCCTGAAGAATATCCAAAAATCCAGGACGACCATATTTTGGTTCAACAGAAAAATAAGTACCCCCGTAAAACGGAATTAAATCTTCAGGATTAAGAAAAACATTTAAGGGCCAACCTCCTTGACCAGTCATCATCTGCAAAGCCTGCATATAAATGCTGTCAATATCTGGTCTTTCTTCCCTGTCTACTTTAATGGGAAGAAAATTAGCATTGAGATAATCAGCGATCGCGCTATCCGAAAAAGCCTCTCCTTCCATCACCGTACACCAGTGACAGCTAGAGTAACCAATGGAAAGAAAAATCGGTTTATTTTCTTGTTTTGCTTGTTCTAATGCCTCGTCAGACCAATACCACCAATTAATCGGATTATTGACGTGTTTTTGTAAATAAAGACTTTGACTTGCTTGGAGATGATTAGCCATTTTTCAGTTATTTAGGAAGGACAAAGGATGAAGGATTAGGAATGAAGTAGTAGGTAATCGGTAATCGGTAATCGGGAGTAGAGAAGCGGAGGAGATAAGTAATCAATAGATTCCTCATCCTTTATCCCTCATCATTCATCCCTCTAAAAGCTCCTTGGCTTTGTTATAGGCTACTTTAGCTTCTGGAGTAGCAGTTGCTAAACATTCAGCGTGAATTTGCTCTAAGCTAGCGATATAGTCTGAATTTTGATTTAAAACATGATTAGCTTTAGAAGAGGTGATCGTCGCCAACTGCGCTCTCAAAGGCAGTTTACGAAAGACTGCTAAACGTTTTTCTAGAGAAGACATTAGAGAAATAATTGATAATGAATAATTGATAATTGATAATTGATAATTGATAATTAACTTTACTAATCTCTGATCGATACTTATTCTCTTACTTTTTGAGCTTCCCCACACTTTATCCTTATGAAATTAAAATTGCTTGCCTTAATCAATTTAGTTGCTTTATTTAATTCTAGCTATAGTTTAGCGTTACCTCCTCCAGAAGAAATTCCCGAAGAAGTATTACGTACTGAGATCATTTTAGAAGGGCGATCGCCAGTAGACGGTCAACCTCTATCTGCTGCGGAATACGCAGAATTGCAAGCACAATTGGCTCAAAGTCCCTATAGACCTGAGTTAGAGTCGGATGTTCAGCAAATAATATTTTTGTTACAGATTAGAAAATTTTTTAAAACAGTAATTCCCTTTTACTAACCAACTTTATCTAAAAATCAATAAACTTTTTCTATAGTGCGTAAAAATAGTTAAAGTTATACATAACTTTAAAAAATAAAGTACATAAATGCTGCTGTTTCGACTAGCGTCAGCCGATGCTCAAGCAGCATTATCTCTATAACAATCACTGTTACTACATACTTAGATCTTGGTACTTTAATGTCTTTAACCATTGCTCCCGAACAAGTCAATCAGATCGTCCATAATCTTCATCATGATCCCTTTGAAGTTTTAGGTTGCCATCCTTATGAACAAAATGGCAAAGTTCAAAGCTGGGTAATTCGCGCCTATCTACCTGATGCCAATGCAGCCTGGGTAGTTTGTCCCGAGGAGAGAACCGAGTATCCAATGCAACCAATGCATAATCCGCACTTCTATGTTTGTGTAGTTCAAAATCCCAAACTAGCTAACTATCAATTGCGGATCAAAGAAGGAGATAGCGAAAGAGTAATTTATGACCCCTACGCTTTTCGTTCTCCTAAACTTACAGATTTAGATATTCATTTATTTGCTGAAGGTAATCATCATCGTATCTACGAAAAGTTGGGCGCACATCCGACTAAAATTGATGGCATCACGGGGGTCTATTTTGCTCTCTGGGCACCCAATGCTCGTAACGTTTCACTGTTGGGCGACTTTAATAGCTGGGATGGTAGAAAGCATCAAATGCGTAAAGGGAGTAGTGGTATTTGGGAACTATTTATTCCTGAACTAAATGCTGGCACAGCTTATAAATACGAGGTCAAAAATTGGGACGGACATATTTACGAAAAATCTGACCCTTATGGTTTTCAACAAGAAGTACGACCCAAAACAGCTTCTATTGTTGCTAATCTTGATACTTACAAGTGGAATGATACAGACTGGATGGAACAGCGTCGTAATAGCGATCCGCTAGCCAAGCCAATTTCTGTTTACGAGGTGCATTTAGGTTCTTGGTTACACGCTTCAGCAGACGAACCAACTAGGTTGCTCTCTGGTAACTCTAAGCCTGTATCTGTCTCAGAATGGAAGCAGGACACTCGTTTTATTAGTTATTACGAACTAGTAGACAAACTAATTCCTTATGTCAAAGAATTAGGTTACACTCACATCGAACTTTTACCGATCGCAGAACATCCTTTTGATGGTTCTTGGGGGTATCAAGTTACAGGATACTATGCGCCTACTTCACGCTTTGGTAATCCCGAAGACTTTATGTATTTTGTCGATCAATGTCACCTCAACGGCATTGGCGTAATTGTCGATTGGGTTCCTGGTCATTTCCCCAAAGATGGACATGGTTTAGCTTTCTTTGATGGCACTCATCTCTATGAACACGCCGATCCCCGTAAAGGCGAACATAAGGAATGGGGAACCTTGGTTTTTAACTACAATCGTAATGAAGTTCGTAATTTTTTAGTTGCTAACGCTTTATTTTGGTTTGATAAATACCACATTGATGGTATCCGAGTGGATGCGGTCGCTTCGATGCTCTATCTCAATTACTGTCGTGAGGATGGAGAATGGATTGCTAACGAATATGGTGGTTCAGAAAACATTGAAGCAGCTAATTTCTTGCGCCAGGTGAATAGTCTGTTGTTTAGTTATTTCCCTGGAGTACTTTCCATTGCCGAAGAATCAACTTCTTGGCCCATGGTGTCTTGGCCCACCTACACTGGAGGCTTAGGCTTCAATATGAAGTGGAATATGGGTTGGA